>CAKPHD010000005.1 GCA_934155625.1 uncultured Clostridia bacterium | reverse complement strand
AGAGGATGAATATCACATAAGGTATATGAAACACTATATTTATCAATAAAGTGTGACATATGTTTGACAAACCTACATCTGTTGATTAGAAAAGTTTAAAAAACAGTTGACAAATTATGTAAAACGAGATATAATAATGGCTGTAACTAAATAATTCTAGAACAACGGAAAAGAGGAAAAGACAATGAAAGAAAAAGAATATATAGTGGCATTAGCAATAGACGATAATGCAGGAAATGTTGACTATTGCAATAAAGAGGTAATTGAGGCTAACTCAAAGAAAAGTGCAGAAACCAAATATAATAAAAAAAATGGATGAGATTACTTACATGGAGTATGTTTAGGTCGACATTATAAAAACAAACTCTTTCAAAAATTGTTCGGAGTAGAAGTATAGTACAAAAATTATTGTGCTACAGAAAAAAGCAAAGTCTAGAAATATTCTAGGCTTTGTTTTTGGTTATAGGACTTGAAGTACTATAATTGTTAATATATAATAACCTCGGAGGGAAAAAATAATATGAATGTAGATTTAGAATTATATAGAGTTTTTTGTGAAGTAGTAAAATATAAAAATATATCAAAAGCAGCAGAAAGTATGTACATATCGCAATCAGCGGTAACGCAATCAATCCAAAAGCTAGAAACAATATTAGGTGGAAAAGTTTTTTATAGAAATAAAACAGGAGTAGAGTTAACAGAAGAGGGAAAGAATCTTTATGAATATGTAAAAAACAGTATAGAAACAATGAATAATGCTGAAAATATATTTTCAAAATATATAACATTAGAAAAAGGAAAAGTAAGAATTGGGGGAAATAACTCATTAATTAGTTCATTAATAGTTAATCCAGTATTAGATTTTATAAAAAAATATCCAGATATAGAAGTATATATAACTACAGGTTCAACATCTGAGTTGATGCAAAAATTAGCAAATGGAGAATTAGATTTAGTTACATTAAGCTTACCATATTTAGGCAAAAAGTATGCAGACATTGAAATTATGCCACTAAAGGAATCTAACTATAGCTTTTTTGCTAGTAAAAACTATACAAAAAAGCATCCAATAAAAAATATTAAAGAAATTTCAAAACATAATTTAATATTACCAAAACCAGCTTCTGCAAGAAATAAAATACTTATAGAATATTGCAAAGAAAATGATATAGAGCTAGTAGCTAAATATGAAATATCTAGTTCTGCAATTGTAAAGCAAATGGTATTAAGCGATATTGGAATAGGTTTTGCTGAAACAGATAACTTATCAGATATTATGAATGATATTGAAATTATAGAGAATGTACAAATTAAGTCGATGCAAGAGGGAATTGCTACATTAAAGAAAAATATGGTTAATAAAGCAACAAGTGAGCTAGTAAAAGCAATTAAAAGTTTTCATGATATTAGTACAACTAATAATAAATATTAATAAAATTAAGCGAAGTAATATTTGCTGGATTATGTAAAATATGCTAAAATATATGTAGTAACACGTTGTACATTGAAAATAAAATGAAATAAAGCCGAAAGGCAGGAGGAAAAAAACATGACAATCAAAATTACTAAAAACAGTGCAGAAGCCACAGCAATCACACATGGAGGAACATTCCATGCAGATGAGGTTATGGCAACCATAATTCTGAAGAAGGTATTTGGAGACTTAACAGTCTGCCGAACTTTCAGAGTTCCAGAAGACCTGAAAAAAGATGTCATTGTATATGACATCGGATTTGGGACTTTTGACCATCACCAGAAAGGTGGAAATGGAGCACGTGAAAACGGAGTTCCATATGCTGCATGTGGCTTGATTTGGAAAGAATTCGGCCATAAAATTGTAGCAGACACCTGCAATCCAGAATTGGTATGGAATCTGATAGACAGAGGCCTTATTCAGGGGATTGATGCTGGTGATAACGGAGCATTACCAAAGTTGGATTACCCAGCTCAGGCAATGAGTTTCTCTGCTGTAATATCAGGATTTAATCCTAATTGGGATAGCAATGAAGATCCTGATGAAGCTTTTGCAAAAGCAGTGGCATTTGCAGAGGTTGTCTTTGACAACACTTTGGAATCTGCAACTTCAAAAGCAAAAGCTAAGCAGATTGTTGATGAGGCAATCGAGAAATCCGAAGGGCATGTTATGGTTCTTGACCAATTTGCTCCTTGGCAGGAATTCGTATTCTCGTCAACAAACTCTAAAGCTGACGAAATCCAGTTTGTAGTATTTCCATCGAACAGAGGTGGCTACAATTGGCAGTGTGTGCCAGATGGATTAGGAAGCTTTGAGCAGAGAAAGCCTGTGCCGGAAGAGTGGAAAGGCCTTAATGGTCCTGACATTCAGAAGGTAACAGGCATAGCTACTGCGACCTTCTGTCATCCTGCCGGCTTTATTGGCGGAGCAGAGACTTTCGCTGATGCATATGCGTTAGCGAAAAAAGCGGTCGAAGCTTAGTATCGGTAGTAAAGACAGGAAAACTACAATTGTAGGACCTGTCTTTATTATGCTTATATACATAAGTGTTACTTATAATAAATATAAAAATAATCAATTTTACTTATTGCCATAAATATGTTACAATTTGATTGTAGCAAGCAAATAAGCTTCGGGAGGTGGAAAAAAATAAATCCCTTTTTACAGGCAGTGCCTGTTTATATAGAGCAATAATAGAAAATGACCAAGAGAAAAGGAGAAAGCATTATGAACAAATATGCAAAAGTAGAAAATTTCATTAACATTTTAGGTAGATTGAATCCGGAAGTACAGTTTAAAATTGATGATATTGATTCAATAGCTGTAAAGGGAAGAAATCCACGGTACTTAAAATTACCAAGAGGCTATGAATATGATGTTAAATTAAAGGCAATTACCAATAATGGGATTAAATTTAATATTATTCATGAATAAAAAAGGAGAAAAAACAATGAGAATGAATGAAATTTTAAGCAAAAAAGGAATTGAATTATCAAAAGATAGAAATTATGAAACAATGACACATCAGGCTAAAGATGGCAAACATCGCTATGGATTAATTCGTAAAGAAATGCGGATATATAGTCCATCCGTTTGGGGAGCTGGTGAATATTCTATAGTAGGAGTAACAATTGACACATGGGAAAGAAACATTAGTGTTGACTTACTAATGGGAACAGCACCAGTTGCTGAAAACTTGTTTTTAGCACTTCTGGCAGATAGAGATGTCAGACGGCTGATAAAAGAATATCAGTCTAAAGGACGTGTTAAAAAGTATAAAATTTGGGAAAAGGAAGGCGTATCTGGTTGTGAAGATATTTTTATAACCATAGCGAATCAGAAGGAAGGGTTTGCAGTAACAAATACCAAGAAACTTTGCCATATATCCATGAATGGCAGATTGAATGAAGGTCTTAGAGAAAAGATGTATATCGGAGAATTTGTGGAATTGGTAGCATTCATGGGGCTGACCGAAAACATGAGAGTGCAAGAACTTAGGAAGATGGCAGGAGGTGTCAAATATATAATTCCTAAATTTGCAGAGGAACTGCAGGATTTTACTACAGAGGTAAGTAAGATACTCTAACTTCTCTGAGAAAAGAGACCATATAGAATATTTTAATTAAGATATTCTATATGGTCCTCTTTTTGTATTGACAATTAAAAGTAAATATAATATAACAACATAAAGACAAATAATATAGAGGAAAAAACAATGTATTACACATATATGGTTAGATGTGCAGACAATTCAATATATACAGGGATGACAAATAATTTAGAAAAAAGAATAAATGAGCACATAAACAAAAGTAAAAATGGAGCAAAATATACAAAATCACATAATGCAATAAAACTAGAAACTGCATGGAAAAGCAAAGAAAAATCACTAGCATGCAAATTAGAATATCAAATAAAACAGTTATCAAAAAAACAAAAAGAAAAACTAATAAATGGTGAAAAATTAAGTACATATTTTAAAGGAAAAATAGATTGTAGGAGGTATAGAAAAGTAAAATGAATAAAGTTATAGGATTTATAGGAACAGGAAATATGGCAAAAGCAATGATAGGAGGGATAGTAAAAGCACAAATAGTAGAAGCAAATCAAATAATTTGTTCAAATGATATTGTTGCTAATTTAGAAGAAATAAATAAAAAATATAGAGTAAATACAACTACAAATAATAGTGAAGTTGCTAGAAAAGCAGACATATTATTTTTATCAGTAAAACCTCAAGTTTATGAAAAGGTAATAAATGAGATAAAAAAAGAAATTAATGATAATACAATTATAATTAGCATCGCTGCTGGAAAAACAACAAAAGAAGTAAAGAAAATGTTTGAAAGAAAAATAAAATTAATAAGAGTAATGCCAAATACACCAGCTTTAGTAGGAGAAGGAATGGCAGCAATATGTCCATGTGAAGAAATACAAAAAGAAGAATTAGAAGAGGTTTGTAACCTATTTAATTGTTTTGGCAAATGTGAAGTAGTAACAGAAAAACTTATGGATGTAGTTACAGGACTTAGTGGGTCATCCCCAGCCTTTATGTTTATGATAATAGAAGCAATGGCAGATGGGGCAGTATTAGAAGGAATGCCAAGAGACAAAGCATATAAATTTGCTGCACAAACTATGTTAGGTTCTGCAAAAATGGTATTAGAAACGGGGAAACATCCAGGAGAACTAAAAGATATGGTTTGTTCTCCAGCAGGAACAACAATAGAAGGAGTTGCAGAATTAGAAAGAAGCGGAGTAAGAGCAAGCATAATCAATGCTGTAAGACAAGCAACTGAAAAATCAAAAGAAATGAGTAAATAAAAGATAGAAAGGAAACAAATGATGAAAGAAAAAGGAGTTTTATTACCAATATTTTCACTTCCAAGTAAATATGGAATTGGAGACTTTGGATATGAAGCATATCAATTTATAGATATATTAAGCGAAAATAACATAAAATATTGGGAGGTATTGCCAATAAACGAATGTGACAAACACCCATATTCTCCAATAAGCTATTATGCATTAGAAGAGGATTATATATCTTTAGATAAACTAAAAGAACAAGGATTAATACAAGATGCTGAAACAAGAGAAAACACGGACAGAGCAGTATATGACAACTTCAAACAAAAATATTATAAAGAAGCATTTAGTAATTTCAAACCAAATAGTGAATATGAAGAATTTATAAAACTGAAAGAAATAAATCAATATGCTGAATTTTCTAGCAAAAGGAGTAATGAAAGTAAAGAATATTATTTATTTTTGCAATATGTGTTATATAAACAATGGATGGAATTAAAACAATATGCAAATTTAAAAAGAATAGAAATAATTGGAGATATGCCAGTATATCCAGTATTTGAGTCAGTAGAAACACAATATAATCCAGAATGTTTCGAAATGAAAAATGGAAAATTTACATTTGAAGCAGGAACACCACCAGATTATTTTAATGAAAATGGTCAGAAATGGAATAGCCCAGTATACAATATAGAAAATTTTAAAAAAGATAATTATCAATATTTAATAAAAAGATTTAGGTATCATTTGAAATTATTTGATAAAGTTAGAATTGATTATTTTAGAGGATATGATTCATTTTTTAAGATTCCAATTGGAAAGACAGGAAAAGATGGATTTTATACAGATGGCGTAAGTTATGGCTTTTTTGATGAATTGTTTAAAGATGGAAAAATTAAAGTTGAAAATTTGATAATAGAAGATTTAGGAGAGATTAGAGAAGAAACAATCAAATTGAGAAAACATTATGGTTTTACACGTCAAAAAATATTACAGTTTTCAATAGATTTGGATAATTTTTATGATAGAGACAACGAAGATGAAAATGTACTAATTTTTCCAGGAAATCATGACTGCAATACAATTTATGGATGGTATAAAACACTTGATGATGAGCATAAGTGGAAATTAAAAGAGTTTTTAAGAAGAAATGAGTGTTATGATATTAATGTGAATATTGGTATGATGCAATATTTATTAAAGTGCAAGGCAAAAATGCCAATTATTATGGTTCAAGATATTCTAGGGCTAGATGAAAATTCTAGAATTAATATTCCTGGTACAGAAAGTGATAAAAACTGGTCTTGGAAGTTGATTGATTTTGAGGATTTTAAAGAAAGAATTAAAGATTATAATATTTAAAAATGGATAATAATAAAAAGCGAGGAAAAAAGGATATATAGGGAAGTCAGAACGATGAAATAAATCTAAACAAGTTTTATTACCAATTTGTAATATTCTTCTTACATCTGCAGTAGTATAGAATTTAACCTTATTTTCCATAATATTCACTCCTTTCTGCAATCAAATTTGGCTTTTTTGCTAATATTTATTGCAAAATTTCTAAAATTTCTCACAATTAAAATTTGAAAGGAAGAATACATATGGACTCAAAAGCCTCAACACCAAATGTTAAAGGCTTTTATATATGGTTCAATCAGAAAGAAAAAAAAGAATATTATGCAACTCCAATGACTTTATACAAAGTCAAAGTAAATAAAAGCAAAACTTCAAAATATTCTTATGTTACATATTCAGAAGGATACTTACCTAAAATAACACCAAAAAGAAATAAAGCAGGATATATTACAAATGCTTTAAAATTGAAATTATTAGATTTATATAATCCTTATGAAGAAAGATATGGTATGTTCTTACTAGAAATCCTAATGCAACACAGGAAGATAAAGAAAGTTTTGATAATTGGAAAAAGTCTGCACAAGCTAAAATAAAGGAATATAAGTCAAATACAATTACAGAAGAAGAATTGAATAAATGGATGAAGGAAAATACATAAAAGCATATGATTGAAATAAAAAGATTAAATATATTTATAGATGAAAGTGGAAATTTTGGTTTTGTAGATGGTAGCTCAGATTTATATGCTGTATCATTTACACTTCACGAAAGTTCTGATCCAATAACTGGAGAATTGAATTACCTAAATGAAAGCTTAAATAAACAAAATTATGATGGAATGTTACATTTAGCATATTTAATTGCAAAAAGAGATGATTATGCTGATTTTACATTAGCCCAAAGGCAAAAAATATTTTGGACTATATTTAATTTTGCAAGAAAAGTTCCAGTAAAGTTAAAGACTATTATTTTAGATAAAAGATATATGAATAATAAAAGTCAATTAAATAAAGCTATTTTTACAGAAATAAGTAAATTTGTTGCAGATAATAAGAAATATTTTGATAATGGACAAGAAACATTGGGAACAATATTAGATATTATATTTGTGTCAAATGATAAAATTGAACGTAGAATTGAATTTGACCATAAAGCAAAAAGATTATTTCAAGTATCTGATATGCTAACATTTATTGATAAATTGGATTATAAGTATTATAATAATATGCCATTTACTAAGGCTGAAAAATATTTCTTTACAAATCAAGAAATTGTTTATATTAAAAGAAAATTAAAACATAAGAGATTATAAAAAGCCATTCTTGCGAATGGCTTTTTGCGACGACTACCGTCAGCACGGGTCAGGTCCTTTTGAGACCAAATAAATATATTTATAATATATATTATTCCTCTTGATAAATAAATTATACACTATTTTTTGAAATTTGTATATAGTTTTTGAAAAAATTTTTATTTTAACTCTGTATTAAAGTAATCAGCAGATACATTAAATATCTTTGCAAAAGCAAATAATTCAAAATCATGAAGTAAACGATTATTATGTTCTATTTTAGAAATTTCTTTTTCTGTCAGATCAATTCCTTCAAGTTGTAATTTTTCTGCAACCTGCTTTTGAGACATTTTATTCTCAATTCGCAGTTCTTTTAATTTAATTCCTGATATATTTCTATATTCATTATGTTTTTTAATTTTCATTTTTTAACCTCATTCGCTTTATTAACGATTTTAGTTAATATATTTTTTAAAAATATTATCTCTAATAAAGCGAAAAATATATTGACTTTAAAATTAGTTATAGTAAAATATTATTGAAATATTTTAATTAGGAGTGATTATATATGAATCAATTAGAAGAAAGAATTAAAAATATCGAAAAGGAGCAGTTTTATTTTTATTTTATTGATGGCACATTTATGCCAAATAATAAAAATTACACAAAAATAATAATGTTTGAAGATGTTTTTAATATAGAAAATGAAATTGAAAGTAAAGAATATGTGGATATATATTATATTTTAAAAACAAAAAAATTTTTACAAGAAAATAAGGAAAAAATTATAAGAATGTCTAGAACTATGACAGAAAGTGCTGTGAAATCTTCATATCAACATGAATTTTCATTTAAATTAGATAATGAATTATATAAATTCAATTGTAATTTATCTAATGAAGAAGGAAAAAAACTTTATAACGAGTTTGTTCAGGGATTATATGATATTTTAGAAATAAATAATGATATAAATAAAAAAAATTTAATAAAATCAATGAATTCTTGGAAAGAAAATAATAGTGCTGAAAACTTTAAAGCTTTTATACAAAATGTTATTAAATATGATTTTTATTGTCCAATAAAAGATAATAATGGTACTCAAATTATTGCTACTATAAAAAATTCTAAAGGAGAAACATTGTTACCTGCTTTTTCTGACAAAAATGAATTAAACAAATGGATAAAAATAGAAAACAAAGACATAAAAAGACTTAATTTTAAACAATATGCTAATATACTTTTATCTGAAGGAAATACAAATATAGGGTTAGTTATAAATCCTTTAGGAGCAAATATTGTATTGGACAAAAAAATTATTAATGATATATTAAAAATGTTTTAGATTATATATATCATATAAAATAATCAAAAGGAAGAGATATGTATGGATATTAAAGAAATGGAAGAGTCAGGAGTATACGATTATTATGATAAGCTTAATAAATGGATGAATCATTTTGTTAATCGTAATTATCCACTTTCAAAAGAAGATTTAATAGCTTTAACAAATGGTGAAACAACTGAAAATATTATTAATAGAAATAAAGTATTTGATATTTTAAAAAGTGAATTAGATAAACAATTGATTACACAACAAGGTAAAAATGCAGAAATGTTAAGACAGATGGAAGAAGATAAAATATATACTCCCTATACAATTGATGATTTAAATAATGATATTGAACAAATGCAACAAGAGATGTTAGAACAGTTATATAATGAATTGCATCCTCAAGAACAAGAGTATACGGGACAAACTAATTTGGAGAATGAGGCTTCGGTTGAAACAGAAAGTAATCAAGGAATGATTAACCAAAATGATTGGAAACAAGAAAATGAAGAAATATATGAAGGACAAACAGGAGAACAAGGTAACGAACAGGAATATACTCAAAGTAGTGAAGAAATGATTAACCAAGTCATTGAACAGAGCCAAGAACTTGAAATTAGATCTGATGAGATAAGTACTGCAAATATGGAAATTAATCAAGCTGAACAAAATTATATGTTGGAACAACAAATGCAAGAAAACATTGATATGGGAATAGGTATAGGAGAATAATTATGAATATAGAAACAAGACAGGCATATTCTGAAGTGAATGCATTTCTTCAACTAATTGATAGTAATATGTCTAATAAAATACCAAAAAAATTAAAAAATTTTTTCAAAAGAGAAATGGATAAAAAATATCAACCTGTATTAAAGAAAAACATTCCTTTAAAAGAACAAAACTTAAGAAGAAAAACAATTGCAATTATATCTAGTTTATATCTACAATATTGGTGTACCGATATGTCTAAAAAGGAAGAATTGTTAAAAACATATAAGAATAATGAAATTAAATATCAAGAACAACTACGCGAAAAATATAATCCTGATATGCTTTTTAAAAACAAAAGAAATTATGATAACAATAACAACGAAAAGGCTGAAAATAATACTCAAATGATTGTAATTGATAAAGACAATATTTTTACTAGATTTATAAAAAAAATAAAATTGTTTTTTAAGTTATAAAGAGAGGAGGAAAATAATGGCAAATTATTATATAGCACTAGCAGAAGCAAATGAAATTCTCAATTATGTTGAAAATAAATATATTTCTAAAATTCCAACAGACTTTTTTGAAATGATTAGAACATATAAAACAGAATCATGCAATTTTAAATATGACATAACTAAATCTCTTTCTGAACAAGAGTGTCATAAAGAAACTCTTGAGCTATTATCTTATATTAATTATAATTTTTGGTTAGACGAAAAGGAAAAAGATAATTACAAAAAGATATATTATAATAATTTCATTAAAATTGAAGATGAAAAAAGAGAAAAATATAATCCAGATAATCTTTTTAAAGAAAAAAATGAGAATAATACAAATAAAGAAGAATATTTACCTGTGCTTATTAAAGATAATACTAACTTCTTTGTGAAAATAATAAGAAAATTAATTGCCATTATTAAGTAATATGCTTACAAATCAAGAAATTCAAAAGAAATATTTGGAATATTTAAGAGAAGTCGGAGTGAATTCAAATATAATTCAATATTTCGAAAAAAATCCACATATTATTAGAGGAAAATTGAAAGATGTAATTGGTGAAGATTTATATCCAATGTATAAGGATGAAAATTTAAAAAAATTAAAAGAAAGAACAGATACATTTAGAATAACAGAAGATGGAAATATTTGGTGGAAAAGTGAAAGACGAAAAGATAATAATATGCAAGGATATGATAGTACAGTAAAAATCTCTGGAACAACACATCATTTTGCTCATGCACATAATCTTTTAGCAGATCCTAATAAGCAAAGTACAACGGAGTCACACTATATTACATATCAAGATAATCATATCATACATAAAGAAATAGATATAGAAAATTGTAAAAAAGACAATGAGAATTATTATAATGGTACTCTTACTGAAAAAAAATTTGATAATCAATTAAATGTTGAAGAAATAAATAGCGCTACGTGGAAGCAAAACGAAAGTCCAACTATTCCAAATAAAGATCTTATAGTTGGCAGACAAATATATGGAAAAGGGGACTTTAAAGATTTTGTTGAAAAAAGAGAAGATTACAATATGAATTTTTCACAAGATATGGAATGGCAATTTGTTGCTAATGGTCGAACTCAAGGTGAAAGATTGCAAGAGGAAATAGGTGAAGTTACTAAAAGTTCTAATATTTTAATTGATGGCGTACGTAATTTCTTTGACAGATTAATAAATCATACAAAAGACATTGAAAAGTAATTAAGTTTAACATACTTTATTAGCTTATTTGAAAATGGCTGAATTTTAATAATCAGCCATTTTTCTATTTATCGTATTACACCAATTCTTTTGAAATAATAATAAGCATCCATACCTCCTTTAAAATAAATTTCTTTTTCTAAAATATCCTGTAAATTATTATAAAGTACTATAACTCGTGATAAATCTTTACATTATACTGCACTTAATCCATCTTCTAAATGAATTTCATCAAGTAATTTTTGTATATTTAAATTTCTATCCATAATTTTATGAATTTTCTCTTTAATATCTATATAATTTTTATTGTATTTCATTAAATATTGCCTTATATCTTCAATACTATTTTTAATTGAATTCATTTTGCCAACCCATTCTAGTTGATTATTAGCTTTTAATTCTTCTGTAATATTTTCTCGTTCTGCAATTTCTTCGTGTTGTATTTTTCCAACATATATTAAATTAGGCTTACCTAATCCTTGCCTTTTCTCTTGTACAAGTCCTACTTCATTTAATTGTTTAAATGCTTTTGTTGCGGTTTTATCAGACAAATTCAATTTTTCTTGTACTTCTTCTCTTGTAAAAATTAAATATATATTTCTTTCTTCATCTATTCAATGATTTTTTTGAGATAGTGACAATCTGTCTAGTAAAAAAGCATAAAGTATTTTACTATCAAAATTTAATTTATCTTTATATAAAGAACTTACAAATAGTTCTTGTGGTATTCTGTAATATGAATTTTCTAAATATTCATTATCTTTATAAGGTTTAAATTCCATAAAAAAGTTCTCCTTTCTGTTTATTTGAAGAACTTTAAAACTACTTGATATTTTTCCTTGAAACTTTCTTGAAACATTATAAAAATTTTCTTGAAACTTTTTCTTGAAAAAAATAGGCAAATTTTATAGAATTTTTCTGAACTCAAAAAAATTATGCTATTCTTCATTTTTACTGAAAAATAGCATAATTCATAATTTTTGAATTTTTATAAATTCTCTTAAATTCCCTTGAAAAAGGGCAAAATATGGTCGAGGCGACGAGAGTTTGGATTTCAAACTTGTTGATTTTCTAATAGTTGGGGATTTTTTGAATGTAGTTTGAATGCAGTTAGATAAATTTTATTGAAAAATTTTTAAAAAGTCTGTATAATAAACTTAAAGAAGAACTATAAAAGGCGGTCGAAGATATGAAAATTAAATGTTTAAAATGTAATGATATTATAGAATCTTCATCTGTTCATGATAAAAAAATTTGTAAATGTGGAGCTTGCTTTATAGATGGAGGAAATGAATATACAAGAATTGGTGGAGATTTTAAATATATTCATTGGGTATATAATGATGGACATGAAGAAGAAATAATTCCTAAAAATAATTAATTATAAACACTGAATAAGTTTATCTATATATTTTCAAAATTTATGATTTTAAATTTGTCAATATTCATTTAAAATATCGGCCAATTTTTACCAGAATTCGGCCGACATTTTTTGAATTCGGCCAGTTTTTGTCCGGAATTCGGCCGACATTTTTTGAATTCGGCTAGTTTTCGTCCAGAATTCGGCCGACATTTTTGGAATTTGTGTTAAACTTTTTTACTGAGAAAGTTATAAATACTAATCATTTTTATTTAAAACCCATATAGAATTCGTACGAGTTCCAATATTTTTTATTTTTTTCTCTTTATTTTGCAAACATTCAATTAATAAATATTTTATTCTTCTTTTTTTCTTATCTTCAGATAAAAATTCAGGCATTTTATCGAGTAACAAATCATTTATTTCATTTCTTGTTGCTTTACCATATGTCTTTATCAATTCTACTATCATTTGTTTATACATATCATTACTTAATCCGCGATTTTTTATATATTTTGCTTTTTCATCTGTTATTTCCGAAATTTCTTTAGAAATGAACAAATTGGGGTATCTTCCCTCTATTAATTTGTATTTTTTTAATAAATCAGATTGTTGCTTTGTTATATGTATCCCTTTTTGAACTCTATCTAATAGTATTACAATACCAATATCTAAATCAGTTTTTTCAAAAAGCATTTTTGTATATTTTTCATCTAATATTTTTCCATATAAAGTTACTTTTACTCGTCCTTCTACTGACAAATCATAGTCTGGCATAGGAAAGAATTTTTGCTTTTGATTATTAAATACTCTTCTTATTCCACTTCCAGCAGTATCAATCATATTTAAATTAACCATTGCATTTGCTAAAAACGGATTTCTATAATATGGAGGAACATAACTTTCATCTAATAAGAATTTATCAACATTTTGAGGAATAAAACTTCCCTCATTTATAAAAATTAATTTTTCTTTCATTTCTAGTATATTTATTCTACCATGTTTCCTATAATCTTGATGAGCAATTGCATTGTTTAGTAACTCTCTTAAAGTATAGTTATCATATTGATCTACTTCATTTGGAAATAATGTAATTTCATTAACCATATATCGATATCTTAAATTTCTAATTTTATTTTTTGCTTTTTCAACATTTAATAAAAATGGAATTGTAAAGTGTTCATAATCTAGAATTTCACCATTTTCTTGTAGTTTCCATGTTATTTGTGGAGTAAAATCTTCAAACCAATAACTGTTTTCTTCTTTTCCAAGTAATAGTAAAGCTGTACGAGTTACTTTACCGTTTAATAAAACTTTTGCTTTATTTAGAAATGTGATATCATCCATATTATCAACTTCTTTAGAAATTTCTTTATCTTCATTTTTCTTTTTGAATTGTTCTCTTGCTTTTAAAATAGCTTCTTTGTCCAAATCATTTATTGTCAAGTTTTCAATAATTTGTCTAGACCAGTCGAAATTCATTGTAGACTTAATCTGATCACATTTCATTTGATTTAAAGGAACTAAATCCTCATCATTTCTATCATAAGCAAAGCCTCTCCATGTTGTTGGAATTCCAATAGCTGCAGGTATTTTAAACATTATTACTCTTTTATTATCTTCTACAAACAATTCAAAAATATCTAAAAAAGTAATTCCATCATTTGTGCCTTTTGTAATTTCTTTTTTTAATTTATTCAGATTGCCATTGTTTCTGTATTTAGTATTTATAAACTCATGAGTTTTATCTTTAATTCCAAAGATTAACCATGAATATTGTTTTCCAACTAGGTTAGCAGCGTTACTTAATGCAGAAAAATATTTTCCAAGTTTTTCAAAATCATAACTATTATTCGCTTCCTTATATTCTATGCATTCATTTTCATCATTTTTTAATAATGAAAATAATATTTGTTCAAGTTCCGAATCTTCCATTAAGATTTACTCCTTTCTATAATCTTTTCATTATATCTATATACTCACCAGCAGTTAAAACTGTTTTAGGCAAATGTAATTGAGTATAATAAGTATCTTTATTTTTTTGATATATAGCATCAATAATTTTACAATTTTCATCTTTATCAATTGTCATTACTAAACCAAGCACATTATATTTTTGTGATAATTTTGTAGTATATAAAGCAATTCTATCAGTAGCATCAAGTGGCATTTCTTCGTCATCAAAAGAATCAATTTCAATAATTATAATACTATTTTTTAAATCTTTAATTTTTAACATAATTTGTGGCTTAGGATCATTGCTCTTTACAAAATCATTAAATATATTAGCTATTTCTAGCATAGAAATATTTGTATTTGTTATAGTCTCTCCAAAAGTAGTTTTTCCTACACCACAACATAATTCGTTTATCGCAGTGTTTAGTGTAGTGTCATTTTTGTAGAATTCTTTAACTTTATTCATTCTCTTTTTTGCAAAGTTGTATTTATCTTTAATACCAGATATATCAAGTGTAGCTATATCTGTTTCATCTACAAAAACATCTGGAGTTCTACCAAGTAGGTAATCTATTGAAACATTAAAAAGTATAGCTAACTTTTTTATTGCTTCTATATTTGGCTCTCTCATATTCAATTCATATTTTGATATTGCTGCAGGTTCTACTCCTAATCTTGTAGCAATATCTTTTTGAGTCAATCCATTTTTTTCTCTTAAATACTTTATTCTTTCTCCATTTGTCATAATAGTTTCTCCTTTTCAAGTTATGTTTAAATTCTATCATATCCATTTTGGAAAGTCAATAACTGTTGATAATTAAATATTTTTTATAAAAAAGTTTTAGAAAGTTTAAAAAATTTTGAAAAAGGTATTGACATTATATCCATTTCGGATTATTATATAAATATCCAAAACGGATATAGATAAATTTGAAAGGAGGAATGCAATTAAAAATGAAAATATAAATATAAGATTTATTTTTTTACTTATCAAGTATCCAAAATGGATTGATAATTTTCGAAGGAGGACAAATTATGAATGAAAGTTTTAGTGAAGAACTTAAGAAGGAATTAGTAAAACAAGCTATAAAAAGCTTAGATGACCCATTTAAAATGCTAACTGTAAAAGATGTAGCAAAAGATTTATATATGGGAGAAAACAAAACAAACGAAATATTTAATCGTGCAGATTTCCCATCTGTTAATATAGGCAAAACTAGAAAAATACAAAAGATAGCCTATATTTTATGGAAGATGGAAAAAAGGATTGATGTTATATGAGAAATATAAAAAGCATTTATACAAAAGCACACTTTGGCGAGCAGACTTTTGCACAAATGCCACATAAAGATATTTGCAATCTTTATAAGAATAGTATATCATTTTTCCTTATATTTAACAATAGAAAATTAAGTAGAAATACTAGAAAGCGAGTAAAATATGGAAAAAACAAAGAGATATTATTGGATAAAATTAAAAACAGATTTCTTTAATTTAGCTGAGATAGATTTTTTATTATCACAAAAAGATGGTTGTCAATATATAGTTTTATACCAAATGCTATGTTTGCAAACTGCTAATAATAATGGTGAATTAGCATCAAGAGTTGGAGAAATGATTATTCCTTATGATCCAGATAAAATAGCAAGAGATACTAAATATTTTAGTAAAGATACTGTTATTGTAGCTATGGAATTATTTAAAAAACTAAATTTAATATATACAGATGATGGAATTTGCTTAAAAATAGCAGGATTTGAAAATATGGTTGGTAGTGAAACTGGTTGGGCAAAACAAAAAAGAGAACAGAGAGAAAAGCAAAAATTATTAAGTGGACAATGTCCACCAAATAGTCCACAAGAGATAGATAAAGAGTTAGATATAGAGATAGATGAAGATATAGAAACTGATGGATTGAATGATAGATTAAAGTTAATTAATTTAAAATTAAATAAATCAAAACTAGTTCAAGAGGAAACAACAGAATACAATGCGATTTTCAATAAAAAGAAAATATATATTCAAAACGCAGAATATCTACCAGAAAATCTATTAACACAAATAAAATTATATCAATCAGCAATCAAAAGATTATATGATAATAAACAAGCTGAATTATTAGAAAAAGTTACTTTACCGATACTAGAGAAAGTATTTGGTAACATTTTAAAAAGTAAAAAAATTGAAAATATAATAGAATATTACATTTCAAGTTTAATAAATGAACTTGCAAAATAGGAGGTCAAGATTATGAAGAAAAAAAGAAGAAGAGGAAATGGCGAAGGTACAATATTTGAAGATAAGAAAAATAAAAGATGGATAGGTCAATACATATCAGGAATATCTTCAGAAGGAAAAGCTATTAGAAAATCAGTATATGGAAAAACTCAAAAAGAGGTTTTAAATAAATTAAATGAGATTAAATATAAAATGAATAATGATATGTATGTAGAGAAAAATGGAATTGAATTAGTAAAAATAATGGAAGATATAAGAGAAGAAAAACTTGCGTCAAATACAATTTCTGGTGGTCAATATGCTAGATTAAAATGGACTATCAATAAAATTAAAAATAGCAAAATTGGAAATATGAAAATACAAGATATAACAAAAGATGATATTCAAGAGTTTTTAAATTCTGTAAAAGATTTAAGTGATTCATATATTAAGAAACTTTATGAACAATTTGTACAAGCATATCGTAGGGCAGAAATTAAAAAATATATTTCATATAATCCTATGTATGAAGTAATAAAACCTAAAAGCAATAAGCAAACTAAAGTCGTTGAAGCATTAGATATTGATGTGCAAAAATTATTTACAGAATATTTAAATAAAATTTCAATAGAAGATGAACCATATAAAAATATATTTTTAATACAAATGTATATGGGATTAAGAATAGGAGAAGTACTAGCATTAAGCAAAGAAAGTATTGATTTAGAAAATAAAGTTTTATATGTTAAGAGAACACTTACAAATGATAAAGAATTTGCGATTATTTTAGGAAATAAGACAAAAACATATTCAGGTAATAGAATTTTACCTATACCAGAATTTTTAGTGCCTATTTTTGAAGAACAACTAAAATATACAAATGAAAATTTACACAATTTAATATTTACAAATAATGATAGTTATATAAGAACATCTGCAATTAATAAAGAGCTAAAAAGAATTTTCAAAGAAGAATTAAATGTAAATTCTAAAAATATTAGCACACATTGTTTAAGACACACTTATGGAACAAGATGTATTGAAGCAGGAATGACAGCAGTAGTTTTACAAAGATTAATGGGACACAAAGATGTTACAGTAACTTTAAATACATATACATCTGTGTTCAATAAATTTAAAGAAGATGAAATTGAAAAAGTAAATAACTATTTAAATAATAACCAATTAAATTTTATAAATAGCAGTAATTAGAATATCAAATATAGAGTATTGCAAGCTTCCTATTTGTAAGTACAAGTACTACAAATAGAGCTTGCAAAATTGGGAGAACCCAAACCCCTTTAATCTGTTTTAGGGAAAATCAAGGAGGAAGTTGAATGCAAAAAAATCAGAAGATAAATATACGATTAACTGAAAGTGAAAAGATGAAAATTGAAGAAAAATCAAAAATGTATAATATGACTATTTCTAAATTTATAATTAGTTCTTGTTTAAAAGATAAAATTGTAATTGTAAATGGACTAGATAAAATAGATACTGAACTTAGAAGAATAGGAAATAATATTAATCAATTAACAAGACTTGCAAATGAAAAAATAATTACAGTAGTTGACTTGAAAGAACTGCGAATGGAAGTGAATAACATATGGCAATTATTGAAGCAATTAGTTCAAAAGCAAATTTAAAAACAATTATAAATTATGTTACGCAAGACAAGAAAACAAAAGCTAATTTGATAACAGGGAAAGACTGCTTAGCTGAAAGTAGTTTAGAAGAAATGTTATATACAAAAGAATTATATAACAAGAATAATGGCAGACAGTATATTCATATTATTCAATCATTTGACCCAAAAGATAATTTATCTGCAGATCAAGTTCATAATACAGGTATTAGATTAGCAAAAAAATTCAATGGATACCAGGTATTAGTCGCAACACATATTGATAAAAAACATTTGCATAACCATTTAGTTGTAAATTCAGTTTCATTTGAAAATGGATATAAAATACAAATGAGTAAAAAGAATTTACAAGATTTAAAAGATTATTCAGACAAGTTGTGTTTGGAAATAGGAGCTTCAGTTATACCTAAAAAAGAAAACACACAATACATAAAAAGAAATGAATACAGAGTTGCTGAACAAGGTAAGAGTTGGAAATTTAAATTAATGAATGCAATTGATTTATCATTAGCAGAAAGTAATACAAAAGAAGAGTTTATAAAAAATATGAATAAATTAGGATATCAAGTTAATTGGACAGATACAAGAAAATACATTACATATACAACACCTGAAGGATATAAATGTAGAGATAATAAATTATATGATGAAAAATATTCAAAAGGAGCAATGGAAAATGAATTTAGAAGAATTGAAAAAGAACAATCAAATAATACAAGAAAATCAAGTAGTTCCATCAATAGTAAAGATGGATTATTATCTAATAGAGCCAGAGATAATCAAGGATTTATATCAAATGGAACAAGCAATAGTAGAAGATATAACAATTATGAAAAAGAAAGTACAAGATACACAGGAAAAGTTATTAAAGGACAATATTCGAATGAACGAGGAAATGAAAAAATTGGTAGAGGAAAAGTTGAAAGATCAATTTTACAACTTGAAACAAGAATTGAAAGAAACGAAAGAGGAACAGAAAAGCAAGATTTCCAAAATAAAATGGAAAACAGGTTTAATAACATTCTTGGTGGGATTATTGCTATCAGCAATATGGTTTCTAACTCACAAATAAATCATAGACCTAAAAGAAAAATTAGAAGATATAAGACTTTATCAAAACAGGCTATGAAAGAATATGCAATGAAGAAAGCTAATTCTAGTGGTTTTGATTGGTTTGAAGATGAGGAAGAAATGTAAATAGTTAACGAGTTTAGATAATATATTCATACATCGATTATATAATAGTTTAAATTTATAAAATTGTTGTTGACAAAATAATTTATTATGATAAAATTAAATTAATTATTTTTATTCGAAAGAGAGGGAAAGATATGGTAGAAAAAAATGAAACAGCTAATTCATATAATAAATATAGAACAATGCTAGAAAATATAAAATCTAAATGTTTACCAAAAAATTTAATTAAGACAACTGAAGAAGGAGTAGAATATTATTGTTTTGATGGACTTCATGTTTGCCTTGAAGGTGATGAAATTCACGTATTTGATAAAGAACCTCAATTTAATTACGATTATCTTGGTGATACAAAAAAATTAGTAGATTCTAATGTTCATTTTGGATTGAATATTAATGATGAAATAAGTTTTGAAATTCTAGAAGGTTTTTATAATGTTGGTTCTGATCAGCTTGAAAATGGAGAATTTATTATGAACATTGACTTTGATCAAGAACGGACTTAATTACGCTAATATATCTAAAAAATTAGTAAATAATAAATATGAGCTTGATATGAATGCCTTAGAAAATTCACAAGAAGACATTATACCTTTATTACTTGCAGATGTATCAAATCTTACTTCAAATAAGCAAGAACTCTTGCAATATGTAAATAAATTTTATCAAAAAATACAAGAAGTTTCTCAAGCAAAAGACTTAAAATCTGTAAGTACACAAGCTCTTGGTAAAGAAACATTAAGTGAGCAAAATGATACACAAGCTAAAGATGCTGTTCAACAAGATATAGAACAACAATTAAATCAACAAAAAGATAAAGAGAATCTTTCAAAAGAATAGGAGTATATTATGATTAGTATGGAATATGCAAATGCATATACAGAGGTATTAGAAATATTAAAATTTATACCTAAAACAGATTATAATAAAATACCACAAGATATGATTAAAGTTTTTTCCGATAATCAAAATAAAAATTATATATTTAATTATAATCCTTTACAATCTCTTGATGACCAAAATGTATCAAAAAAAGCAAAACTAATTATATCGATTTTATTTAGAGATTATTGGGCACAAGATAATCAAAGAGCAAAAATATTAAATAAAGAAAAAATAGATAGAATGAGATTTGAGGAAGAAAAACAAGAAAAATATAATGTAAATAATTTGTTTAAGAACAAACAAGAAAATTTGCAAAACTCAGAAAGTAATACTTCATTAATTGAAGTAAAAGAAAAGAATTTTTTACAAAAAATAATTGAAAAAATTATAAATTTATTTAGAAAATAGATATATATATCGATAACAAGATGAAATTTTGTATAATTTGCATCTTGTTATCTTTTATTATACTAAAATTTAAAAAATATAATTAAAGATACTTCCTTTATGCTAAAATAATTTGAATGCAATTATTACATTCAAATTATTTTAGCTGAATGTAATTTTGAATGCAGTAACACAAATATAGAGAAATTTTGAAAAAGTTTAAGAAAAGAAAAAAGGCTTAAAATAGCCCAAAAACAATTTAAGGAGCTTTCAAAAAGCTCCTTTTTCTGGTCGAGGCGACAGGGATCGAACCTGCGACCTCATGGTCCCAAACCACGCGCGCTACCAACTGCGCTACGCCTCGATAAATATTTTATTTGCCAAACGCTTATATATAATAACACAAAAATAAAACAAATTCAAGGCTTTTTTGAAAAAATATAAAATTTTTTTTGATTTTATAAAAAAGCAGTTTTGCACACATATAAATACAAAATTATAATAATCAATCTCTACGCTTTGCAAATAAAGACAAAATACGAAGAAAAATATTAATAAAATCTAAGTACAATTCCATAGCACCATAAATATATAATTTTTCATCTTCACAAAATCCAGCTTGTTGCATAATTTTAATCTTATTCATATCATAAATAGTCAAACCAAAGAAAATAAGTAAAATAGCCCAATCCAAAGCAATATCTAGCATAGTACTACCAACAAAAATGTTAATAATAGTTAAAACAATGCCAACTAAAAGAGCAACAGTCAAAATAGTTCCCCAATTTGAAATATCTTTATCAGTTTTATAACCAATTAAAGAGAGAACACCAAATAAAGCAGCTGTTCCAGCAAAAGCATAAACAATTGAAGTCATTTCATAAGCAACAAAGATAACTGACAAAGTAAAACCATTTATAAATGCATAAGTAAAAAATAAAATGGTTACAGCTGTTGGTGAAAGCTTTTTAAATAATAAAGAAAAAATCAAAACAACAGCAATTTCAACAATAGCTAATGCCATATAACTGCCACTTGTGAGAACAGAGATATACAATCCGGATTTATAAACATAGAAAGCAGTCAAAGCACTTGCAAGTAAACCCAAAAACATTCTAAAAAATGTATTTGTAAGAACTTGGTTAGCATCTACAGTATGAATGGCATTACCATCATCATATGTTTCCATAATATTACCCCCTTCCTTAATATATGCAATAATTAATAAATTATATATTATATTGTAAAGATAAAAAGATTAAAAGTCAAGAAAAATGTGATATAAGAATATGGCAATCATGGTCAACTTATATAAAGTTTAGTAAATTAATAATATATTGTTTTTTTATACCTTGGTGTCGCAATCTCCATAAAAAAACTAGTATGTAGATTGCTCCATATCGCACTTGCATAAGCTCGTTTAGTCACTTACGCGGTATTTCAAAAACAATATATTATTAATTTCTAAATATAGTTTTAGTAAGCTGTTTATTGTAACATATCTATTGTAGAGTATTATTCGTTATAATAGAAATTCAAATCCCTTTATTTTTTATAAAATCAACAATAATTCCGCAAATAATAAATTCAACAGCAAATGTGAAACTCGATTTTATTAAAGTTAAACCTAAATGATAAAAAAGAGATATACCTAAAAATATGTATATTAATAAAACACAAATAGCGGTAAGACATACTATACCAGAAAATAATAAGCCATATTTCATTATTTTATATGTATCTTTATCTAAATTCTTGAGTCCATTAAAAAAATTATTCATACGACCTCCTAATAAAGAGTTAGAACTCTATAAATAAAAATAAAATATCTTATAAATATGATAACATGACTAGTTAACAAAATCAAAGGAAATAAATACCAAGTATTGTAATTTAGATAAAAATATGATAGTATAACAATTGCATTTTGGAACGGAACCGGTCCCATCGGTACTCAAAAAGGTACGGCAGAGAACCGGTCCCCAAAGTACCAAAGTTTAGAAGGGAGAAAAAATGGCTAAAGCAAAAACAGTTTTTGTATGTAGTGAATGTGGAAACGAATCACCAAAATGGCTAGGAAAATGTCCTGCGTGTAATAGTTGGAACACATTTTATGAGCAAAAAATTGAAAAATATACTGATACTAATAAAATAGAGAAAAAAATAAATAATACACCAAAGCCTTTAAGTAGTTATGTTGGACAAGAAGCTAACAGAACTTCTACAGGATATTTAGAACTAGATAGAGTATTAGGAGGAGGTTTAGTAAAAGGTTCATTAATATTACTTGGAGGAGAACCTGGAATTGGTAAATCTACATTAATTTTGCAATTATGTGAAAAAGTTCAAGGCGATGGAAAAGTATTATATGTATCTGGAGAAGAGTCTGCTGAACAAATAAAGCTAAGAGCAGATAGACTTGATGTTAAAAATGATGATTTGATGTTTTTAGGTGAAACAGATATAGATGTAATAAAAGATGCGATTGCTGATATGAAGCCAAAGCTTGTAATAATAGATTCAATTCAAACAATGTATTCAGATGAAATTACTGCAGCAGCAGGTAGTGTAAGTCAAGTAAGAGAAATAACATCTCAAATTATGAGAATGTGTAAAGCGCAACAAATAACTACAATTATAATAGGGCATGTAACAAAAGAAGGTAATATTGCAGGACCAAGAGTGCTTGAACATATGGTAGATACAGTATTATACTTAGAAGGAGAAAGGTATAATACATATAGAATCTTAAGAGCTGTAAAAAATAGATTTGGTTCAACAAATGAAATTGGAATGTTTGAGATGAGGCAAGAAGGAATGTGTGAAGTTACAAATCCTTCAGATATATTGATAACAGAAAGGGAAGATAATCCATCAGGTTCTTGTATTTTAGCAAGTGTTGAGGGAACTAGACCAATATTGGTAGAAATACAAGCATTAACGTCGCAGACAGTATTTGGATTACCTAAAAGAACTGCAAATGGATTTGATTACAATAGATTAGCAGTGTTAATTGCAGTGTTAGAAAAAAGAGCTGGATTATCACTAGGAAATCAAGATGTATATTTAAATGTTGCAGGAGGAATGAGAATTTCTGAGCCAGCAGCTGATTTAGGAATTATAGCAACAGTGGCATCATCATGTAAAAATGTACCAATACCTCAATCTACTGTAGTTATGGGAGAAGTAGGGCTAACAGGAGAAGTAAGAAGAATCAACTTAATAGAAAAAAGATTGAAAGAAGCAGAAAAATTAGGATTTAAGACATGTATTATTCCAGAAAATAATAAAAAAGGCTTGAAAGATAACTATAAATTAGATATAATAGGGGTCAAGAATATAGGGGAAATGCTAAGAATACTTAAGATTAAGTAAATAAGTATTAAATTTTAAGGAGGTAGAGCATAATAATGAGTACAGTTAAAGAAGATCCAATAGCAGCAATATTAAAAAAGATAGCCCCAGGAACTCCAATAAGAGAAGGACTTGAGAATATCCTAAAAGCAAAAACGGGAGCGTTATTACTTATTACAGATAAGCCAGAAGTTATAGAAGAAGTGGTAGATGGAGGATTCTTTATAAATGAAGATTACACTTCATCAAAATTATATGAATTAGCAAAAATGGATGGTGCAATAGTTTTAAGCGGAGATATGAAAAAAATACTATTTGCAAATGCGCAACTAATTCCATCATATCAAATACCAACAGTAGAAACAGGAACGAGACATAGAACAGCAGAAAGAACAGCAAAACAAACCGGCGAACTAGTAATAAGTATATCACAAAGAAGAAATATAATAACAGTATTTAAAGAAAATTATAGATATATTTTAGAAGACACAGAAGCAGTATTGAACAAAGCAAATCAAGCAATTCAAACATTAGAAAAATATAGAAAAGTTTATGACAGTAAATTAAGTATTTTAAATGAATATGAATTCAATGATATAGTAACACTAGATAATGTATTAACAGTTATTCAAAGAGCAGAAATGGTAATGAGGATAGTAGAAGAAATTAAAAAGCAAATTTATGAACTTGGAAATGATGGAAGGCTTGTAAATATGCAATTAGAAGAATTAATAGGAGGACTTGCTAAAGAAGAGCTTCAAGTAATAAAAGATTACCAAGTAAATGATGCATATGCAGAAGAAATACTAGAGCAATTATCAAAATTAAATCATGAAGACTTAAGAAAAGAACCAATAATTGCTAAGATGTTAGGATATGAAAGTTTTGAAAATTTTGAAGAACTTGCAGTATATCCTAAAGGATATAGAATACTAAGCAAAGTACCAAGAATGCCAAGCACTATAGTAGAAAATTTGGTAAAGTCATTCAAATCATTCCAGCATATTCTAGTAGCCGAAATAAGTGACTTAGATAATGTAGAAGGAATTGGAGAAGTAAGGGCCAAAACTATAAAACAAACATTAAAGAAAATGCAAGAACAATTTGCATTTGACAATATATTAATTTAACAACTATAAAAGAGAAAGGAAGAAAGAAAATGAAAAAAGCATCAAATATAATAACAATAATAGCATTAATTTTAATTGTAGCATTAATAGGAGGAGTATCTTATGGATATTATAAAAAAGCTACAATGGAAGTTAAAAATCCAATAGTAACAATGGAAGTTCAAGATTTTGGAACAATAAAACTTGAATTATATCCAGATATGGCACCACAAACTGTATCAAATTTTGTAGCACTTGCACAACATGGATTTTATGATGGACTTAAATTTCATAGAATTGTAGAAGGATTCATGATTCAAGGTGGAGATTCAAATGGAGATGGAACAGGTTCACCAAAATTAAGTGATTTAGGGATAGATGTAAAAGACGGTGAAGATAGAGATTATTGTATAAAGGGAGAGTTTTTATCAAATGGATATAACAAAAATACTTTAAAACACAAAGAGGGTGTAATTTCTATGGCAAGAGCTGATTATACACAACAATATTCAAAATCATTAACTACAGAAAGTTATAATTCAGCAGGTTCACAATTCTTTATAATGACAGCAGATAATTCATCATTAGATGGAAGCTATGCACCATTTGGAAAAGTAATTGAAGGAATGGATATAGTTCATAATATTGAAAAAGTTGAAGTAAAAGAAGCTGAATCCTCAAGTAGTTCAAGTAGTAAGTCTTCATCAGAAAGTGAGTCAAAAGAAAAGAGTACACCTGTTAATGATGTAATAATCTCAAAAGTTTCAGTTGAAACATATGGTGTTGATTATGGAAAACCAGAAACATTAGAAACATGGAATTATTATGATTGGGTTTATAAAACATATGGAATTAATTTAAAACAATAAAAAATAAGTTGTCAACAAGGTTAATCCTTTTGGCAACTTATTTTTAGTGATTGCATTATTATGTAAAATATGGTATACTATAATTCAGAGAGTATAACTCATTTTGAAATGTAACTATTAATAAAAATAAAAGGAGAGCCAACATGAAACAAATTAAAGATGAAGAACGGATTGAAAAATTAGAAATTTCTACTAAAAGCACAACTGCTTTGAAAAGAGCTGGGATATTAACAGTAGGACAACTTACTCAAAAAACAGAAAAACAGGTGAGTGGGATACTTGGAATTGGAAAAAGGTCTGTAGAAGATATCAAAAATAGATTAGAAATATTTAATCGGACTTTGAGTATTATTCCTAATGAGGATGGTAGTGATTTGTATAAACTCAAATTATCAGGTAAGTCACATAATGCACTAAGAAGAGCTAATATATCAAGAATAGAACAACTTGAAAATTGTACGGAAAAAGACTTAGTTAAAGTGCCAAACATAGGCGAAAAATCAATAAATGAAATTTTGACAAAATTTCAGGAATTTAAGTTTGGAAATACAAATAAAAAAGTTGAAATAAAAATTGAAATAAAATTACAGGAAAAAGGAAAAATTGTAGCTATAAAACAGTTAGATAAAGAAGAATTCGAAAAACTGGAGTTATGCGAAAGATTGAGGGAATGTGATTTTGAATTTTTAAAATAGTTACATAAAAATGGACTCTTAAATAGGAGCCCATTTTTAATTTTTTCTACAAATTAAATGCACATAAAAAAAGTGGCCGAATTCCACTTTTTACGCAATAGCTGCATTCAATTTTTTAGATAAACTAGATTTTTTTCTAGCAGCTGTATTTTTTACAATTACACCTTTTGTGCAAGCTTGATCAATTTTCTTTGTAGCTTCTGCAAATAGAACTTTTGCTTCTTCTACTTTTCCGGCTGCAATAGCTTCTTCAAATTTCTTAACAGCTGATTTATATCCAGTTTTTATCATATTATTTCTTAATGTTTTTTTCTCAATAACTTTAACTCTCTTTTTTGCTGATTTAATATTTGGCATGTTTGATGCACCTCCTCTTGGTAAAATAATCTATAACGTGTACAATTATATCATACAAGTTTGGATTTGACAAGTATTAAAACGAAAAAAACATAGTAAATTACGGATAACATAAAAAAAGAAGCTAGATAAAACAAAAAAAATGCAAAAATATTGCACTAGGCCCAATAATATGTTATAGTAGTACTGGTAGGAATAGCCTACCAAACATAAGAAAGGTAAGTGATATAATGATAGCAATAGGTAGTGATCATGGAGGATATAAATTAAAAGAAGAGATAAAAAGATATTTAGAAGAAAAAGAAATTGAATATACAGATTGCGGAACATTTAATGAAGAGAGTGTAGATTATCCTGATATTGCAAAAACTGTAGCATTAGAAATACAAGACAAAGAATGTGATAAAGGGATATTAGTTTGTCGTTCAGGAATAGGAATGAGTATAGTTGCAAACAAATTTAAAGGAATAAGATGTGCAAAATGCAATGATGAGGAAGAGGCAAAATATTCAAGAATGCATAATGATGCTAATATGCTAGCATTAGGAGCAGATTATATAGATACAAGCAAAGCCATAAGAATTGTAAGAATGTGGTTAGCAACAGAATTTGAAGGTGGAAGACATCAAGAAAGAATAAAAATAATAGAAGAAATAGAAAAAGAAAATATGAAGTAATGGAGGCCGAATTAAATGTGGGGGAATATAGCAATAGCATTTTTACTAGCATTTATAGTATCATTTATGGCTACACCATATACTATAAAAATTGCTAACAAAATTGGCGCTGTAGATGTGCCAAAAGACAAAAGAAGAATGCATACTAAAAAGATGCCTAAATTTGGAGGCCCAGCAGTAATAATAGGATTTTTAGTATCAATGTTTTATCTATTAATTGTAATGAGTATTGAAGGAAGCATAGATTTATTTGCAGAACAAGAATATGGAAAAAAACTGCTAGGAGTATTACTTGGAATAGTGGCAATTGCAATTACAGGAGTTTTAGATGATACTAAGACATTAACATGGTGGCAACAATTATTAGGACAAGCTACTGCTGCCGTAATAGTAGTTGCATTTGGAGTGAGAATAGAACATTTAGATATTCCATTTTTATATAGAGTAGGATTAAATGATGTATTTTCAATAATTGTAACAATTGTATGGATAGTGGGGATTATAAACTCTATAAATTTAATTGATGGACTAGATGGATTGTCATCAGGAATATCATTAATATCATGTATTTCGTTATTAATCATATTTCTAATGAATGAATCACCAATGATTGCAACAATAATAGTTACAGCAATGAGTGGAGCACTAGTTGGATTTTTACCATTTAATTTTTCGCCAGCAAAAACATTTATTGGTGATACAGGATCAAATTTCTTAGGATTTATGCTAGCAGTAGTATCAATATTAGGAGTGGCAAAAACATATACAGCAGCAGTAATAGTATTACCAGTAATAGTATTAGGCTTACCAATATTTGATGTAATATTTGCAATAATAAGAAGAATTGCAAAAGGAAAATCTATAAAAGCAGTATTTAAACCAGATAAAGGACATTTACATCATAAACTAGTTGCAAAAGGATTTACCCCAAAACAGGCAGTATTAATATTATATGGTTTAAGTGCATCACTTGGAATGTTTGCAATAATATTATTTGACAGTGGAATATGGAAAGCATTATCATTCTTATTAATGATAATTGCAGCAGTTGCTTTAGGGTATAGAAATTTTGTGAAGGAAAAAGAAAAAAAACCTAAATTAATAGATAATAAATAATTTGTACCTTGAGAAAGGATGAGATTAAAAATGAAACAAAAAAAGAAAAAAAAGAAAAATAGTACGTTGAAAGAATTTAAGGAATTTGCACTAAAAGGAAATGTTATGGATATGGCAATTGGTGTTGTAATAGGAGGAGCATTTCAAAAAATAGTTAATTCTTTAGTTAATGATATAATAATGCCAGCAATATCAATGCTTATAGGAAAAGTGGATTTTTCAGATATGGTATTAAATGTTGGAAATGCCTCAATAAAATATGGAAACTTTATAACGACAATAGTAGATTTTTTAATAATAGCATTTTCAATTTTTATAGCACTAAAATATATGACAAAATTAAGCAAAATAAAAGATATTAGCGAAGAAATGGCACTGAAATTAGACAAAAACGGAAATGTAAAAGAATATATTGAAGAAAAAAAGAAAGAAGAAGAAAAAGAGCCAGAAACAAAAATCTGTCCATATTGTTTAACAGAAATTAAATATCATGCTACAAGATGTCCTAATTGCACATCCGAGTTAGTTGATGAAAAAATAGAAGCGTAAAGAAAGGAACAAAAAATGAAAGACCAAATAATAAAATTTTTAGCTTATGATGGAAAGATTTCAGTTACATGTATATCTACAACAAATATGATAGAAGAAGCTAGAAAGATTCATGATTTAAGTCCATTGGCTACAGCTGTAATGGGAAGAATCTTAACGATAACAGCTTTAATTGGAGCTGATATGAAAAATGATACAGATAAATTAACAATACAAATAAAAGGAAATGGACCAGTAGGGAAAATAGTTGCAGTAGCTGATAATAAACCAAGAGTAAAAGCATGTATAACAGAACCACATGTTGAATTACCACTAAATGAATTTGGTAAATTAGACGTAGGTGGAGCTGTTGGAAGCGAAGGATTTATAAATGTAATCAAAGACATTGGATTAAAAGAACCATATATAGGAATAAGCCCGCTAACGTCTGGAGAAATTGCAGAAGATTTTGCAAATTATTTTCAAACATCAGAACAAAAACAAACAGCAGTAGCATTAGGGGTATTAGTAGACAAAAACGGAGTACGTTCAAGTGGAGGATATATAATAAGTCCAATGCCAGATGCAACAGACGAAGAAATATCCAAAGTAGAAAAGGCTATATTTGAAGCAGGAGCAATATCAAGAATGTTAGATAATAATTTGACACTTGAAGAAATTGCTAAAAAAGTTACTGGAGACAAAAAAGTAAAAGTAATAGATGCTTCAAAAGAACCTAAATACGAATGTGAATGTAATAAGCAAAGATTTGCAGATGGATTAATGACACTTGGAAAAGAACAATTGACAGAACTAATTGAAGAAGATGAAAATGCAGAAATCAAATGTCAATTTTGTAATAAAGTTTATAATTTTAATAAAGAAGAATTAAAAGAAGTATTAGAAAAGGTAGGTAAATAAAATGGAAGAAGTAATAGTATTTGGACACAAAAGTCCTGACACAGACACAATTTGCTCATCAATAGTAATGGCAGATTTACAAACAAAAATAAGAGGAGAAAAAGTGGTTCCTTGCAGATTAGGAGAAATAAATGAAGAAACAAAATTTGCGTTGAAAAAATTTAAAGCAGAAGAACCAAAATTAATTGAAAAGGTAGAAGAAGGACAAAGAGTAATATTAGTAGACCACAATGAATTTTCTCAATCAGTAGAAGGAATAGAAAATGCCAAAATAGAAGCAGTAGTTGACCACCACAGAATTAACAATTTTGAAACATCAGAACCATTATTCTATTATGCTCAACCAGTTGGATGTACATCAACAATATTATTTGAACTATACAAAGCAAATAATATAGAAATACCAGCTCAAATGGCAGGGTTAATGTTAAGTGCAATAATATCTGATACATTATTATTAAAATCTCCAACAACAACTGAAAAAGATAAAAAAGCTTTAGAAGAACTTGCTAAAATAACTGATGTAGATGTAAATATTTATGGATTAGATATGTTAAAAGCTGGAACTAATTTAGATAAATATACAGAAGACGAATTAATTCGTTTAGATGCTAAAAAAATAGAAAAAGAAGATATCAAATATGTTATAGCACAAGTAAATACAGTAAGTATTCCTGATGTATTGAAAAGAAAAGAAAAAATTGAACAAGAAATAAATAAAGAAATTTTAGCAAAAGGTTTAAGTTTATTTGTATTTGTAATTACAGACATTGTAAATAGTAATTCAGAAGCTATTGTTCTAGGTGATAGAGTTGATGCAATAGCAAAAACTTATGAAGTTAATGATAATATTGCAGTTATGCCAGGAGTAGTTTCTAGAAAGAAACAAGTACTTCCATTAGTGGAAAAGAATATATAATTGCATTGTTACAATTCATATTTTATAAAAAACGTATTTAGAAATTAATAATATGATTATGAATTGTAAATGCAGGTTTTGATATAGAGAAAAGTCAAGTGAAAAGCACTTGACTTTTTTTGCATTTAAGTATATACTTTTATCCATGAGAATAAAATATAAAGAGGTAAAAATGAAAATTAAAGAATTAGCAATAATAATACTAATGATAACTATATTAATGCTATTAGGCACAAAAGCAGAAGCAACAACAGGTAAAATAAATTCTGAGACAGTAAGATTAAGAAAGGAACCAAATACTAGTTCAACAATAGTAGAGCAATTAGACAAAGACTTAGAAGTAGAAATTATTGAAGAAGAAGATAACTGGTATAAAATAAAAACAAAAGTAAATGGAGAAAGCATAACAGGATATGTAAGCAAAAAACTTGTTGACACAACAAACAATAATGATGCAAAGACTGAAGAAAATGCTACAACATCTAATGAAGTAACAAAAGAACCAATAGAAACTGAAACAAAGGTAGATAAAACAAATCCGGAAATTGCACTTTATGAAAATGTTGCAGAACCTACAACAACAAATGTAAACACCACAAATGACATACAAGAAAATGAACAATATTCATTAAATCAAGAAACAGCATTAAAAATAGTACCACTTATAAATTCAAAATCCAAAACCAAAATAAGTGGAAATGTAAAGGTAATAGAGATAATTAATGATTGGTGCAGAATAGAAAATGATACTGAAGGTGGATGGGTAAGAAAAAGTTCATTACAGCAAACAAGTCAGGATCAACCAGTAGTTGAACAAACACAACCAGTAGAGCAAGAAACAACAGAAGTAACAGAAGATACTACAACAAATACATCAGAAGCAAAAGAAGAAACAACACCAACAGTAAAAGAAATAAGTAAAACAGGATATGTAACAGCAGAATCATTAATGGTAAGAAAAGAAGCGTCAGCATCAAGTGAAGACTTAGATAGCTTATCTAAAAATGATAAAGTGCAAATAACAGGTCAAGTAGATGGATGGTATCAAATAAAAATAAACGGTAAAACAGGATATGTATCAGCTAAATTCATTTCAGATACAAAAGTAGCTGAAACAAAACCAACATCAAGAAGTGGTAGCACAATAAAAGAAGAAAAAGTTACACCAATGGAAGTAGGAGAAGATAAAGAAGAACAAACAAATAGTTCAACTACTCCAAATTCAAATAAAGGAACATCAGTAGTAGAGTATGCTAAAAATTATCTTGGATGTAAATATGTATCAGGAGGTTCATCACCAACAAGCGGATTTGACTGTTCAGGATTTACATCATATGTATATAAAAACTTTGGAGTATCACTAAGTAGATCATCTAGAGGACAAATAAATGATGGAGTTGCAGTATCAAGAAGTGATTTACAACCAGGAGATATAGTAGTATTTAATAATTCGGGAAATACTGCAATAGGTCATGTTGGAATATATATCGGGGGAGATAATTTCATACATGCTGCAAATCCAAGCCAAGGAGTAACAATAACATCATTATCATCAAGCTATTATAACAAAAGATATGTAGGAGCAAGGAGAGTAAATTAATTGAATAGACCAATTTTAATTGTGGTAATTGGTTATATTATAGGTATAATATGGGGGATATACTTTAAAGTAAGTATATTCCCATTTTATTTTTTACTATTTTTAATATATATTATAATCAAATTACCGTATAAAAAAAGAAAGTTTAAAATTCTTTCAATCAAGAGATATTTTAGATATATCAAACTAATTTTTAAAATCAATATTATTATAACAATTATTATTTCATCTTTTATATCAAATACAATAATTAAAATCCTAGAAAATAAATATGAAAATTTATATCATGAAGGTGAAAATCTAAATATTAGTGCAATTGTAATAGGAAACAAACAAGAAAAAGACTATTATGATAGATATAAAATAAAGGTTACTGATGGAAAGTATAAGAATACACAGTTATATATTAATGTATCCAAAAAGAAACAACTAGAATATGGAGATAAAATAACATTTAAAGGTGAGTTCAAAGAGTCAGCTAAAGCTAGAAATTACAAAAGCTTTAATTACAAACAATATTTAAAAACATTAAAAATATATGGAACAGCAAAGGTTGAAAAAATTGAAATATTAGAAAAAAATAAAGCAAATCCAATAATGCAGATTTCGAATAAAACATTTTTAAAAATTAAAAATAATATTGAAAAAACATATAGTGACAAAATGGCAAAAATAATTTTAGGAATAATGCTAGGAGACACAACAGAAATTGATGATGAGACTAAGGAAAATTTTGCAAACAGTAATATTTCACATGTTTTAGCAGTATCAGGTTTACACATATCATATATTATATTGCTAGCTACAAAGTCAACGAAAAATATATTTGGAAAAAGACAAAGCAAAATTATTGCAAGTATAATTTTAGTAATATACATGGCTGTTACTGGATTTAGTATATCTGTTGTAAGAGCAAGCATTATGGGGATTTTAACCTGTATGGCATTTGTAGTATATAGAAAAAGTGATACATTAAATAATATTGCAATATCAGCACTAATAATATTAATAAGTAATCCATATAACCTAATAAGTATAAGTTTTTTATTAACTTATGGTGGGACATTAGGGATAATATATTTTCAGCCAGTTATAGAAAAAATAATAAAAAGCTTTAAAATAAGAAATAGAAAATGGAAATATATTTATTTAAGAGTACAAAGAAAATGTGAAAATATTATTTCAATAATATCTGTGTCAATTTCAGCTCAAATTATCATCGCACCAATAATGGCACTATATTTTAATAGTGCTGGATTAGGTTTTTTAATAACTAATTTATTGCTTAGTTGTATAATAGGAATAATAGTAATTGGCGGTTTTATTCAAATTTTAATATCATTAATTTCAATAAATGCAGGTATAGCACTTGCAAAGATAATTGAGATTCCACTATATGGGATAATAATAATTTCAAAAATAAATATTGCAAATTTTAAAGTCATAACGCCAGATATTTATCAAGTTATTTTATATTATTTTACAGTCTGTATTTTAGCTTATTTGTATAAAATTTTTAATCAAAGACATTGCAGTATAACTCAAGAAAGAATCAAAAATACTTTATATTTATTAAGGTATAAGTTAAGACCATGTTTTAAGAAAATCAGAATATTAATAATTATTTTAGTCATTGTATTTTATTCAATTAACAAAATTCCAGATAATTTAAAAATTTATTTTATAGATGTAGGGCAAGGGGACAGTACATTAATAGTTACACCTAATAACAAGAAAATTTTAATAGATGGTGGAGGTAGTAGTTCATATGATGTTGGTAAAAATACATTGTTACCATATTTATTAGATAGAAAGATTAAAAAGATAGATTACATGCTAATTAGCCATTTTGATAACGACCATGTTCGGCGGATTGTTACATATTTTACAAGAAATTAAAGTAGAAACAGTAATTATAGGGAAGCAATATGAATCTTCTGAGAATTATAAAGAATTCCAAAGAATAGTTAATATGAAGAAAGTTAATGCACATGTAGTAGAAGCCGGAAATAAAATTCAAATTGAGACTAACTTATATTTCTATGTATTATGGCCGACAAGCACAAATATGATTTCTGATAATGCTATAAATAATAATTCGTTAGTATGTAAGCTAGTATATAAAAATTTTTCAATGTTGTTTACAGGTGATATTGAAGAGATTGCAGAAAAAGTAATCCTTTCAAAATATGTTAATAAACAAGAGGTACTAAATGCTGATATTTTGAAAGTTGCTCACCATGGTTCTAAAACTTCTTCTATAAAAGAATTTATAAACGCAGTTAATCCTAAATATGCTGTTATCGGAGTAGGCAAAGATAATAAGTTTGGACATCCTTCTGAGAAAACTTTGGAAACTTTGAATGATAAAAATGTGAAGATTTATAGGACTGATATTTCTGGAGAAATAATGATTATAATTGATGGAAATAAAGTGAGGATAGAAGGCTTTTTGGATACGAGTTAAGCAGAGTTACAAAATTAAACGAGAAAATAAGGAGAGATTAAGATATGAATAATGAAGAAATTAAAATAATTAACAAAATTTTTGATACTCAAACTATAAGAACAGTATTGGATAAGAAAAAAGAAAAATATTATATTAGTATTGTTGATATAGTGGAAGTAGTAACAGCCAGTAAGGATGGAAGAAAGTATTGGAATAAATTAAAACAAAGATTAAAACTTGAAGGAGATGAACTGGTGACAAAATGTCACCAGTTGAAACTAAAGGCGCAAGATGGAAAACATAAAAGTTGCTAAAAAGGGAGGGAAAATTGCCAAAATAGCAAGAGATGAATTAGAAGGTGAACTTGGAGAATCTGTTATAAGTCAAAGCAATAAGATATCATATAAGTATATAGAAAGCAAAAAAGAGAATAATTAGGAGTTTTTGTATAAAAATTACAACCTTGGTAATAATATGAAAAACGGAAGGTTGTGATAGGTTGAAAAATAATTACAATTTTGGCTGCTTCAAATTTCATTTAAAACGCGGTTACATACACCACGTATGCGCCCTTGCCTTTTAAATAAAATTTTCATTGCCAAAATTTAATTCTTTTCCAACCTAGTTCGTGCCTTGAGAAAGGAATGAATAAAAATGAAAAATACAGGGAAAATCATAATTATAAGTGTAGTATTAGCAATATGTGCAGGAATTGCAACATACTTTATAGTAAGGCAAAATAAAAAAAGTGAAACAATACCAGAAACAAATACTTATATATCGGAAAAAATAGAAGATGAATGCACAGAAGAATATAAAGAAGAGGAGATGGCAAACCAAAATACAACAGAAGTATCATCAACAGAAGAAAAAGTAGCTGCAAACGCAATATTAATATTAAAAAAATATTATACAAAATGTGACCATACAATAAACGAATATGTAGAGCTACCAAAAGAATTAGTAAACTTAACAAAAGAACAAGTTCAAGAAAAATATTCTGATTGGGAAGTAATAGGATTTGAAAAAGGAAAAATAACATTATATAAAGAATTTGATGATGTTTGTGGGGAACATTTTAAACTAAAAATAGAAGATGGAAAAGTTGTTGTATATACTGTAAATAATGACGGAACAGAAACTCTTTATGAAAAAACTAATATTTCAAGTGAATATCTTACAGAAACAGATTTACTTAATATGCAAGATGGATTAGAGATATATGGAAAAGAAGAATTAAATCAAGTTATTGAAGATTTTGAGTAATAAATTAAAGACAAGCCACATAAAATTAAACTAAAGATATTAATGAGGAGGAAAATTATGTGGGAAACTTTAAGAAAAGAAGATGTTGTACAGAAACTAAGGACAAAGCAAGGTATTGGATTATCACAAAGAGAAGTACTTTTAAGAAAACAGAAATATGGAAATAATAAATTAGAAGAAAAAAAGAAAGAAACATTATTAGTAAAATTTATAAAACAATTTAATGATTTTATGATTATAATTTTAATAATAGCATCAATTTTATCAGCGATTACTTCATATTTTCAAGGAGAAAATGACTATGTGGATTCAATAATAATTATTGCAATTGTAGTGTTTAATGCATTAATGGGAGTAATACAAGAAGCAAAAGCAGAAAAATCAATAGAAGCATTAAAACAAATGACTCCGCCTAAAGCTAAAGTAATAAGAGATGGAAGAGTACAAGAAATCCATGCAGAAGATTTAGTGCCAGGAGATATTGTAGAATTGGAAGCAGGAATTTACGTACCAGCAGATTGTAGATTATTAGAAAGTCATAATTTAAAAATAGAAGAATCAAGTTTAACAGGAGAAACAGAGCCAGTATTAAAAAATGCTGATATGGTGGCGCAAAATGATGTGCCATTAGGGGACATGTTAAACATGGCTTTTATGGCAAGTATTGTAGTAAATGGTCATGGAAAAGCAGTAGTAACTGAAACTGGTATGAATACAAAAGTAGGTAAAATTGCAAATATGATTATGGAAGATGAAACTCCAGAGACGCCAATTCAAAAGAAGTTAGCACAAGTTGGAAAAACATTAGGAATAATATGTTTAGTAATTTGTGCTCTTATATTTTTTATAGGGATGATAAAACATATAGACCCAATTGAAATGTTTATGACATCAGTAGGGTTAGCTGTTGCTGCAATCCCAGAAGGATTACCTGCAATTGTAACGATTATGCTATCAATTGGTGTAAGCAAAATGGCAAAAAATAATAGTATAATAAGAAAATTGCCAGCAGTTGAAACATTAGGGTGTAGCAATGTTATTTGTTCAGATAAAACAGGAACTTTAACTCAAAATAAAATGACTGTTGTAGAAATAAAAGCTAGAGATACAATGTTAGCAAGTAAATTGGCTACAATGTGTACAGATAGTAATATTATTCATCAAAATGGACAAACAAAAGTAAATGGAGAGCCTACAGAAATTGCATTAGTACAAAATGGACTTAAATATAATTTGAATAAAAATGAATTATATAAAGAAATGCCAAGAGTGGCAGAAATTCCATTTGATTCAAACCGTAAAATGATGACAACAATACATAAAAATAGAGGAAAATACCTTATTATAACTAAAGGTGCTCCAGATATATTACTTAATAAATGTAATTTAATGAGTATGGAAAAACGTAGAATTGAAGTTGAAAATCAGCAAATGGCTGAAAAGGCTTTAAGAGTAATTGCGGTAGCATACAAAGAAGTAGAGAGTTTGCCTAAAAGTTCAGAAATGAATCTATTAGAAGATAATTTGAATTTTGTTGGATTGATTGGAATGATAGATCCTCCAAGAGAAGGTGTAAAAGAAGCGGTACGTACTTGTAAAAGAGCAGGAATTAAAACTGTCATGATTACAGGTGACCACATTGCAACAGCTAAAGCAATTGCAAAAGAATTAAACATTTTAGAGTCACATGATAAAGCAATAACAGGAAAAGAACTTGATAGAATTCCACAAGAACAATTAGTAAAAGAAATAAAAGATTATTCAGTATTTGCAAGAGTAACTCCAGAACACAAAGTTAGAATAGTAAAAGCTTGGCAAAGTGCAGGGAATGTAGTTGCTATGACAGGGGATGGAGTAAATGACAGTCCTGCATTAAAATGTGCAGACATTGGAATTGCAATGGGGAAAAACGGCACAGATGTTGCTAAAAATGCATCTGATATGATATTAGCAGATGATAATTTTGTTACGATTGTTAAAGCTGTAAAACAAGGTAGAAATATATATGATAATATTAAAAAAGCAATTCACTTTTTAATTGCAACAAATATAGGGGAGATTGTAACTGTATTTATGGGCCTTGTTCTTGGTTTAAAATCACCATTATTGGCAATTCAATTATTATGGATTAATTTAGTAACAGATTCTTTGCCTGCAATTGCAATAGGATTAGAACCACCTGAAAAAGATATTATGAAAAGACCACCTATTGATAACAAAAAAGGTATTTTTGCAGATGGATTATGGAATAAAATTGTCATTGAAGGAATTATGTTAGGTGCTTTGACTCTTATTGCATTTGGAATAGGAAATAAATATTATAATTTAGAGGTTGCAAGAACAATGGCGTTTGTTTCTTTAGGATTATTGGAACTTGTCCACAGTTTTAATATAAAAAGTGAACAATCTATATTTAAAATTGGGTTATTTGAGAATAAGTATTTGATTGGGAGTTTTGTATTAGGGGCTATAGTTCAAACAATTGTTGTATTAGTTCCTGCATTAGCTGATGTGTTTAAATTAGTTCCATTGACTCAAACACAATGGTTTATTACAATTGCTATTTCATTACTTCCTATAGTGATTGTCGAGCTACAAAAGAAGTTTATTGCTATGAATTTTGTTAAGGTTATTTATATGAGGAAACAGGAAGCATAATTAATTTATATATTGGTGAGGCACGGCACATTTGTTTTAGAATATAGATGGGCCGTGACTTTTGAATTAAAACTTTATTTGACTTCTAATAATTTTTTCTTTTCTTTTTCTAATTGTTTTAAACTTTTTTCAGGAGTAGGTAAATCTTCTGGCATAGTGCCGCCAAGTTCTTTTATTGTATTTCTTATTTTTGAGCCAACTTCATAATGGGTTTTATTGGCAGCTGATTCAGTTGCTATATTATCTCGTTTTAATCTTGATTCAGTTTGTGTAATACGAAATAGATTTGCTGCAAGCTCTTCACTTCCCATATTATCTAAAATATCTTCTCTATATCGTAGACCTTTTCTTTTTGCTATATCGTCAGCAGTTTCTCCATTATATAATCCTTTATATCCTGCATTATGAAATTTATCAAAGTTTTTTACTCCTGCGTTTTTGGCGGCTTGGTTAAGTGAATAATTTCCTTTTCTTGTTAGGTTTCTTTGGTAAAATCTTTTTTCATCTTCTGTTAGCATACAGTATTCTTTTTCTGTAAGTTCTTGTTTTCTTGTTTGAATTGCAAAATATGTTTGGGCAAGAGCTATGACTTTTTTTTCTGCTATCACCATTTTGAGCAATTAAGTAACATGCATAGCGAGTTAGTTTGTAATCTTTAATTTCTTTTTCAGCTCCAGATCCTATTGTCACCATCTTCCTGACATCAAGAAAATGGTCAAGATTACTTATATTACTGTTTTCACAAGATTGTTTGGCCTTTCTTATTACTTTCTCGAAATTTTCCCATTTGTTATATTCTAAAATCTTTTGTAATTCTCTAGCATACCAATATTCGGTTCCAGTTTCATCAATATGTTTGATACTTTCAAAGGTTTCATTTGTATAGTTTGAAGTTTTTTCTAATTGTTGCATTTTACATCATCTCCATTTCATGTTATTTGTGATATTATACTACAGTTAAATAGAGATTACAATACAAAAACGAAAAAAAGTTCGAAAAATTCCAACTCCGCAGTTTAATTAAAATAAAAAAATGTAGTTTCTGCTACATTTTTGTTTCTGGTGCCGTCAAAGTAGTTATTCACAACTTTTTGGTTCTCATAACAATTGATACAAATATCAAGCAATTATATCAAAAATACGAAAATTTGTTTCTTTTGTATTGATTTATTTTAAATTCTATGTTATACTAGCTGGCATAGGAAATGAACATAGTAGTAGATATGTGTTGCCACTGCACTTGATAACTTTTGTTATCAGAAAGTGAGGTGGTGTTTATGAGTTTTATACTTTTTCTAATATATGTCTTAATGGTATCAGCAACAGTAAACGTAACCTTATTAACGATTTTATACATAAAATATGTAAATTCAATTATAGATAAGGAATAAAAATAACAACACATTCCACTATGCCAATATTGCGAATGTGTTGTTATACTTTTATGTAGTGGTAACCGCATTCACTGCGGTTATTCATTTCCTATATTTATTATACACAGATAATTATAAAATGTCAAATATATTCCTAAAATAAAATTATAGACTGCAACGGGAGAAAAAAGAATTTTCTCCCGTTGCACCACTATGAAACTGAATCAGACTTTGTTGTAATCCTCATCGTACTTATAAATGGGAGCCATATCCAAAACACATATTGCCATAAATTCGTTATTCAACATGCATTCAGTAACCTGCTCCTCTGAATAATATTCCCAGATTGATACAACATTCCGAACGATACCTTTTCCGTCTGAATTATCACCAGCAAAAGTTTCAGGTCCTTCTTCTACAAAGCGAGTATATCCCGTATCATCTTTATAAAAAACATCAAACTGTTCTGAAGAGATTAAACTTTTATCGACAAATGACGCCATTAAATCTTCTGATACTTTACTATCCATACCAGCCATTTTAGATTTGAGCATTTCTTTAGTGTCGACATTGCTTGTTGTAACTGTAGCTAGAAAAATGTTTTTCTTCTTGAAATGAGTTCCGATTTTCTGCTGATTGCTTATTGTCATAGTTATTCCTCCTTGTAATTGTTCGGAGGACTCTGCCTCCGAAAAGTATTTTTCAAAGGCAACAAAAAAATGTTACGATATAATCATATCACAATTCACATAAAAAAGCAACTTATTCATCCAATACAAAAAACGAAAAAAGTTCAGAAAAATTTTTGTGCCCAAAGTGGGACTGTACAACCCGCGTCGGAAAAATAATCTGCAAGATTATTTTTACCTTCGTTTCGGCAGGCTCCAGACCTGCTCGAAACTTGGCAACCTCCTTTTCGAGTCCCACAATTAGACTAAAATAAAAAAATGTAGCAAATGCTACATTTTTATTCTGGTGCCCAAAGTGGGACTCGAACCCACATGGTTTCCCGCACGATTTTGAGTCGTGTGCGTCTGCCAGTTCCGCCATTCGGGCATTTTTATTTTTCTTTTTGCATAAAATTTAATGTGTGTTTTTGCTATTGCTTAACATCTTAAATATCTTAACACAAAATTAATTTTTTGTCTAGTCCCAAAATGCATTTTCTATTGACTATTTGGGAAAATTAATGTATGATATATAATATTAAATTAAAGAAAAGAGGAAAATTAATATATGTTATGTTCAGATTGCAATAAGAATAATGCAGAAATTTTTATAAATAAAATAGAGAATGGTGTGTCATCAATGGAAGGGTTATGCCGTGATTGTGCTATAAAAAGAGGCATTGATGTTCCTGAAAAAACAGCATCTAATAAAAATCAGAACAATAATAATCAAAATAATAATGTGACACCATTAAATAATATAGATATGTCAGCTATGTCAAAACAATTGGAAGGTTTATTTAAAGATTTGTCTTCAAATTTAAAACTTGAAAATCTAGAAGGAATGGAAGATTTTGACCCAGAAGATTTAGAAGGATATGATGAAGAAGAGGGAGAAGAAAATGGTGCAAATCCTTTAGGCATTCCAATCGGTTCAATATTTGCTAGTATAGTTCCAAGAAAACAAACAAGTAGTGAAGAGGAAGCTACAGGTAATGGAAGACAAAAAGTTAAAGTAGAAAAGAAACCAACTAAAAAGAAGAAAAAATACTTAGATACTTATGGAACAAATCTTACACAAAAAGCTAAAAATAATGAACTTGATATGGTAATTGGACGTGATAAGGAAATTCAAAGAGTTATTCAAATATTAAACAGACGTACAAAAAATAATCCATGTTTAATAGGTGAACCAGGTGTTGGTAAAACTGCAATAGCACAAGGTCTAGCTATCAAAATAGCTAATAACAATGTACCCGCTAAATTGTTAAATAAAGAAGTATATTTATTAGACATGACAGCAGTAGTTGCAGGAACTCAATTTAGAGGACAATTTGAAGCTCGTATGAAAGGAATAATTGAAGAATGTAAACAATTCGGAAATATTATTCTTGTAATAGATGAAATTCATAATATCATAGGAGCAGGTGATGGGGAGCATTCAATGAATGCGGCAAATATTTTAAAACCATCATTATCAAATGGAGAAATTCAATTAATTGGTACAACAACATTAAAAGAATATAGAAAATATATAGAAAAAGATTCTGCATTAGAAAGAAGATTCCAACAAGTGCTAGTAGAAGAACCAAATGTTGATGAATCTATAAAAATTCTAGAAGGAATAAAAAAATATTACGAAGAGTATCATAAAGTGAAAATTTCAAATGATATAATCAAACAAACAGTTCTAATGTCAGAAAAATATATACATGATAGATTTTTACCAGACAAAGCAATTGATATACTTGATGAAGCTTGTTCAAGAATAAACTTAGAAAATAAAGAGTTATTTAGATTAGAAATGTTAAAACAAGAATTAGCAGAAGTTCAATCACAAAAAGAAAATGCAGCACAAGCTGATTCAACAGAAGATTATCAAAAAGCGGCAGATTTAAAAACAAAAGAATGTAAATTAATTGAAGAAATAGATAAATTAAATAGTACAATTCAATTAAAGAATCTTACAACACAAGATATAGCTCAAGTAATTGAAAGTTGGACTAAAATTCCTGTTAAGAAAATAACAGAAGCAGAAACACAAAAATTATTAAATTTAGAAACAAATCTCCATACAAGAGTAATTGGGCAAGATAAAGCAGTAAGTGCAGTATCACGTGCAATAAGAAGAAATCGTGCAGGATTACAAAGTACAAAAAGACCACCATCATTTATATTTGTAGGACCAACAGGGGTAGGTAAAACAGAATTGGCTAAAAGTTTAGCATACGAAATGTTTGGAACAGAGGATTCAATAATCAGAGTAGATATGTCTGAATATATGGAAAGTCATTCTACTGCAAAATTAATAGGTGCACCTCCAGGATATGTAGGATATGATGATGCAGGTCAACTTACAGAAAAGGTAAAAAGAAAACCATATTCAATAATATTATTAGATGAGATTGAAAAAGCACATCCAGATGTATTTAATATATTATTACAAGTACTTGATGATGGAAAACTAACAGATTCACAAGGAAACACAGTAAGTTTCCAAAATACAATAATAATAATGACATCAAACGCAGGGTCAAACTTAAATAATAATTCAATTGGATTTGCTAAGCAAACATTAGATACAAGCAAAATTGAAGAAAATTTAAAACAAGTATTTAGACCAGAATTTTTAAACAGAATTGATGAAATAATTGTATTTGATTCATTAACAAAACCAGAATTAATACAGATTGTAGAACTAATGCTTAAAGATACAAAAAAAGCTTTGGCAGAAAAGAATATGACTTTAGAAGTTTCAGAATCTGCTAAGGAATTTATACTTGAAAAAGGAACAAACTTAAAATTTGGAGCACGTCCATTAAGAAGATCAATTCAAAGATATGTTGAAGATGAAATATCTGAAATGATTTTAAGAAACGAAGTACATGAAGGACAAAACATTACAGTAAATTTTGAAAATGAAAATTTAAAGTTTGATGTAAATTAGTTTTGAAAGGAAATAAATTAATGAAAAAAGAAAATATACCAAATATTCTAACAATTATACGTTTTATATTAATACCATTTATATTTACATCTGTAGTAAATGAGGATTTTTTAGCAACAATAATAATATTTACAATTTCAGCAATAACAGACGTTCTAGATGGATATATTGCTAGAAAATATAATTATATTACTGATATAGGAAAGCTAATAGATCCTCTTGCAGATAAACTTACCCAAATGTCTTTATTATTATCACTTGCTATATTAAAGATTTTGCCTTGGTGGATATTTGCGATAGTATTTATTAAAGAATGTGTTATGATTATATCAGCATCATTGATGTATAAAAAAGAAGATGTAGTTGTATATAGTAAATGGTATGGAAAACTTGCAACAGTATTGTTTTATTTAGCAATAGTATGTTCATTGCTGATAAATCAATTCCATTTTAATATATCATTTAGAATAGATTTGTATTTATATTATTTAGCAATACTTGCAACAATATTTTCTTTGGTAATGTATGCAATACAATTTAAATTTAAGAAAAACTGTCAATAGGGATAATTCCTTTTGACAGTTTTTTTTATAATTCTACTTCTTCACTGTTTTTCTGTAATTGATTATCTATTGTTTTTTCTCGTATTCCTGAATTTCCATTAAAATCATTTCTAGAACTAAATAATATCTTTAATCTTTCTAGATAGTTATCATAATCATATGTTTTACATTTTTCATAAGTTAATCCATCAAATCTTTCTGAATAAGCATTTTTAATTTCTTTAGTTACTTTGGCGAATTCTTCAATTCCTTGATTAAAAGTATCAATATTAGAAGTTATTATTGTTCCCATAATTTCCTTTAGTAATTTTTCTATTTTTGCATCAGAAAAAATTTCATTTCTTACATCTTGTAATTCGCCAAATTGAGCAGCTCTATTGTTTTCTAGTTTATGAATGATTTCTGGAATTAAATCCATTCTTTTTTCTTCTTTTACAGATCGAACCATTTCCTGTACTTTTTCAAACTCTAATTTTGCACATTGAGTTCCATCTATTACAGCAATTGGAATACCTAATTCAGCTGCTAATCTTTTTGTTTCCTGCCACATATAATTTTTATTATCATTAATATCATCTATATTTTGTGCTATAAATACTGCAAAAGTAGGAGTTCTATTTACTAGTTTACCATCTTTTTCAACTTTTCTTTCGACTAGTAATTCATTATATAGTTTAGATGAATTTATTTCTTCTTGAGGAGTTAAAAAAATATTTTTCTCTAATACTTCCCAGGTATCAAATGGATAATCTACAGTTCCAGCATCTTCATTTCTGGCTTGCAGTAATTGATTTTCCTCAATATCTGAAAAAGCTAGTAAATAGTTTGGATATACTACTCCAAGAAAATCATTTCCAATATATGAGCATGATATAGTATGATTTGTATCAGCTCTATCCCAATCACCTTTTAAATCATTATAATCATGATTATAATAATATATTCCACCTATTGAGGTTAGTATCATGTTAAAATCTGCTCTAGTATTATCTTTTCCTAAAACATTATATATTTTTACATCAACTTTTTTTCCTTTTGTTTTAACACTTTGTGTTACTATATAATCTTCTTCATTGATTTGATATAAAGTCTCTTTGTATTTGTTTAAATAAGCATTCTTTAAATTTGGTACTATGTTAATAGTACCTTCATAATTAGCATAATTCTCATCGAGATTAATTTGCCTTAATCTATCAATATCTTCTTCTTGTAATATTGTCATTAATTCCTTAATTATTCTTGTGCCTTCTGATTGTTCAATTTGTTCTATATCATGTCCAAAAGCACTACATAGTGTTTTGGCTTTTTCTAAATTCATTCCATATTTTGTCTGAATGATTCCATATCTTATTCTATCTAATTCATTTAAATCTTTCATTTCATGCAGAAATCCAAATGGGAAAAGAGAGAGTTCTTCTTCAGAATTCATGTTTTTTTCGTATTCTGCTTCAACTATTTTGGGATTGTCAATTATTTGTTTGCATATTTCTTTTCTTTTTTCATAGTAATCTTTTAGTTCACTCAAATCATTTAAATAGAACTCACTATTACTTAATATTATACTAATAGCTTTTAATCTCTCATCTTCACTCAAGTTTTGTAATTCTTCCAAACTTAAATTTTCACAAGAAGAAGGATATAAATTACTTATTCGTTCATTAAAATCTACTAACTTATAATTTAATATATAAGAATAAGTCTGTAAAGCACCTTTAGATAGCTCTAATATATTTTCTTGTTTAAGTCTATCAGTAATTATTCGCTCTAATCTAGGTTTTCCAAATAAATCTACTAAATCTTTGTCTAGCATTCTAATATCTAAAGTTTCAAGTAAGTCATTATTTCTCATCAATAGTTCTTGCAATAATTCTTTTGCTTCTTTTTGTTTTGATTCATCTGGAAAATTTTTATTTATTTCAACTTCTATTTCTTTATCCCACATTTTAGAAGAAACAAATCTGCTTTTTATCTTACTAATGATATTAGTAAGCCATTTTCTAATAGACGTATCCTTATACTGTACTAATTGATTATTAGTATTCATTGTTCACCTTTTCTATAAATATTTTTTATTTAATTATAACATTGTTTTTTTTTCTTGGCAAGAGTAATGATGGACTGATTATTGACAGATAAATGTGAAAATTTTGTGAATTTTAGCACTCTACTATTGACAATGCTAAAGATGGTGGTATAATAAAAATGTAAATAGGAAAAAATAAATTTACTATTTATATGTGCTACCGAAAAAGGTGTCAACACATAAAATATAAGGAGGTAATGTATTATGATGATGATACCAAGAAGAAATGGAAATGGATTAGATTTTTGGGATGAGGTTTTACCTGATGCATTTTTCACCGAGAAAGAAAGTAAATTAATGAAAACCGATTTAAAAGAAAAAGATGGAAAATATTTTTTAGAGATTGATATACCAGGATATGACAAAGAAGATATAAAAATAGAATTACATGAAGGTTATTTGACAGTATCAGCAGAAAAAAATGAAGAAAAAGAAGATAAACATGCTAAATACTTAAAGAGAGAAAGATTTTCTGGAATGTGTTCAAGAAGCTACTATGTTGGAGAGAATGTAAATGAAGAAGACATAAAAGCAAACTTTAAAAATGGTATTCTAACAATAGAATTTCCAAAGGAACCAGAAAAGAGAGTTGAAGAGAAAAAATATATTCCAATTGGAGAATAGAAGAGGCCAGAAATGGCTTCTTTTTTGTATATTCAGAAACAATTTTACACTATATTATTTACATAAAAATGTTGACAAATTATCCTAAAAATGTTAATATAAAAAAGTAGATTAAAAAAAAACCGAATTTGCAGTTTTTATTTTAATCTATTTTTTTTATTTATTCTAGTGAAAATTTCTAACAAGTAATTTGGATATATATATTACTGCAAAAAAGGTAAATAGGAGGAAAAAATGAACACAAAATATGTATTTGTAACAGGAGGAGTAGTATCAGGACTAGGAAAAGGAATAACAGCAGCATCATTAGGAAGGCTATTAAAAAATAGAGGGTATAAAGTAACAATACAAAAATTTGACCCATATATAAATGTAGACCCAGGAACAATGAGTCCATATGAACATGGAGAAGTATTTGTAACAGATGATGGAGCAGAAACAGACTTAGATTTAGGGCATTACGAAAGATTCATAGACGAAAATTTAACTCAAAATTCAAGTGTAACAATGGGAAAAATATATTCATCAGTAATAGAAAAAGAAAGAAAAGGAGATTACTTAGGAAAAACCGTACAAGTAATCCCACATATAACAAACGAAATAAAGGAAAAAATCTATAGTTTCGAAAACACAGATACAGACATAGTAATAACAGAAGTTGGAGGAACAGTAGGAGATATAGAAGGATTATCAATAATAGAAGCAATACGTCAAGTAGGACTTGAAAAAAATCCAGAAGATGTTATATACATTCACGTAACATTATTACCATACATATTTGGTTCAAATGAAATAAAATCAAAACCAACACAACATTCAGTAAAAGAGCTACAAAGTTTAGGAATTCAACCTAATATTTTAGTATGTAGAACAGAACAAGATATTCCAGATACAATAAGAGAAAAATTAGCACTATTTTGTAATGTAAGAAAAAGTAGTGTAATACAGAATAAAACAGCAGATAATTTATATGCTGTGCCATTAATGCTTGAAGAAGAGGGACTAGCAAGAGAAGTATGTAATCATATGAGATTAGATAGATATGTCCCAGATAACACTGAATGGCAAAAAATGATTGACAATGTAAGAAGAATCGGTGATGAAGCTGTAAATATTGCAATTGTAGGAAAATATATAAAATTAGAAGATTCGTATTTATCAGTAATAGAAAGTCTGCATCATGCAGGATTTGCAAACCATGTAAAAGTAAATATTAAATTAATTGATTGTGAAACAGTTAATCCAGAAAATGTAGCAGACAAACTAAAAGGACTTCAGGGAATAATAGTTCCAGGTGGTTTTGGAAATAGAGGAATTGAAGGAAAGATAGAGACAATAAAATATGCCAGAGAAAACAATATACCATTTTTAGGCATATGTTTGGGAATGCAAATGGCTGTTGTAGAATTTGCAAGAAATGTATTAGGTCTAAAAGATGCTAACTCAGCAGAATTTAGTGAGACAACAGCAAACCCAGTAATTCATATTATGGATGAGCAAATTGGAGTGGATAAAAAAGGTGGAACAATGCGTTTAGGAGCATATCCATGTATATTAAAAGATGGAACTTTAGCAAAAGAATTGTATGGGGCAGAAAAAATTTCAGAAAGACATAGACATAGATATGAATATAATAATGAATATAAAGAAAGATTAGAAGAAGCGGGACTAATATGTTCTGGAACTTCTCCAGATGGAAAATTAGTTGAAATTGTGGAATATAGAAAACATCCGTATTTTATAGCAGGTCAATTTCATCCAGAATTAAAATCAAGACCTAATAAACCAGCACCATTATTTGTTGGATTGGTAAAAGCTGCAAAAGAAGTAAAATAATAGAAAGACACCCTATGTAGGGTGTCTCTTTTAAACTCTAAAAAGAAAACTTAAATAATATTGCTTGTAATACATTTTGTTATTCTTGAAATACATTCTTCAAGATAACTAATTAATAAGTCCATGTGAGCATCTTTTAATGGTACTGCAGGATTGTCTGATGACCAGATTAAGTCTTTATTTAAGTTTACACTTAAACTTGTGTCTTCATTAGGTGAATGAATATTAATCATTAAAAATTCATCTAACAAGGTGCCGTTATAATCAAATATATAAGTGTGCTTAAAGGATTTATATCCAGTATAAGTTTCTGTTGATTCATCATTCAAGTATTCTGCATAATATGCAATCTGAAATGGTGAAGAGGTAAATTCTGCCGTAGTTCCCAGTTTGGTTGTTGAGTTAACTTTTATATTTGGTAATTCCATAGAACTGGAATTAAAAGTTAAATCCAATTTTAACTGGTCTAAATAATCAGATGCTGGTTTTACTGATGACAATGAGCAATAAGGATTTATTACTTTATCATACTGCATGAGCAAGTTTTCAAAAATGTTTGACTTTGGTGAAGTTGTATCCAGTGCTGTTGAATACTGTTTCTGTAATAATGAGTTATTAAAAAGTTCTTTATAAATTTTGTCAATAAAAAAATTAAAGATTTCTTTATTATACTCACCTTTTAATAACAACACTAAGACAACCAAACCTTTAGTAGAATGAATTTCATTCCAGAGAATGTCTCTCTGTTTTGTGCCAAGAATCTGAATGGCATTGTCTACAATTTCTCTTGACAGCATATCATCTTTGTATGTTGCATAATTACCACCACAATGTACTAATTTTGTAGTACCAAGCTTAAAGCTTGAAACAGATAAACTATTTGAATGTTGCCGTTCTGCTCCCATAAGTTTCATTGTTGTTTCAAACTCCCGAGTAGATATACTCATTTTTGTGTCCTCCTTAAAATTTTTTGTGCAAATTACATTGTAACACGTATTATATCATAAATATATGCAATTAGCAAACTTTTATGACTAATTTTAGTTCTAAATTTTATTATTGATACATAAAATAAAATGAAGACAAATGTGAACTTTTTGTGAAAATTAAATAAATCTATTGACATTAATAAAAAATGGGTATATATTATTAGCAGTCAATATAAAAGAGTGCTAATAATAAGAATTAGCCAAAATGAAGGAGGTAATAATTATGATAAAACCATTAGCAGACAGAGTATTGGTAAAAATGAAAGAAAGTGAGGAAACTACAAAAAGTGGAATAATCTTAGCAAGTTCAGCACAAGAAAAGCCACAAATAGCAGAAGTTATAGAAGTAGGACCAGGAAGATTAATAGATGGAAAAAGAGAAGAAATGGAAGTAAAAAAAGGAGATAATGTAGTAGTAAGCAAATATGGAGGAACAGAAGTAAAATATGAAGGTGAAGATTACATTATTTTAAGAGAAGAAGATATACTAGCTATAGTAAAATAATTTAAGAGAAAGGAATGATTAATATGGCAAAGCAAATTAAATTTGGAGAAGAAGCAAGAAAATCTTTATTAGAAGGTGTCAATAAATTAGCAGACACAGTAAAAGTTACATTAGGACCAAAAGGAAGAAATGTAGTATTAGATAAAAGTTATGGAGCACCATTAATTACAAATGATGGTGTAACAATAGCAAAAGAGATCGAATTAGAAGATAAATTCGAAAACATGGGAGCTCGTTTAGTAAAAGAAGTATCTACAAAAACAAATGATGTAGCAGGAGATGGAACTACAACAGCAACAGTTTTAGCACAAGCAATGATAAAAGAAGGAGTTAAAAATGTAGCTGCAGGAGCAGACCCAATGGCAATAAAAAGAGGTATAGAAAAAGCTGTAGATGGAGCTGTTACAGAATTAAAGAACATAACATCACCAGTAAATGGAAAAGAAGATATAGCAAGAGTTGCAAGCATATCTGCAAATAATGCAGAAGTTGGAGAATTAATTGCAGATGCAATGGAAAAAGTATCAAAAGATGGTGTAATAACAATTGAAGAATCAAAAACATCACAAACAGAACTAAATGTAGTTGAAGGAATGCAATTTGATAAAGGATATGTATCTCCATATATGGTAACAGATACAGAAAAAATGGAAGCAATAATAGACAATCCATATATATTAATAACAGACAGAAAAATAAGTAACATTCAAGAAATACTACCATTACTAGAAAACTTAATGCAATCATCAGGAAAACTAGTAATTGTATGTGATGACATTGAAAGTGAAGCATTATCAACATTAATATTAAACAAATTAAGAGGAGTATTAAATGTTGTAGCAGTTAAAGCACCTGGATTTGGTGATAAGAGAAAAGCAATGCTAGAAGATATGGCAATATTAACAGGTGGAGAAGTAATATCACAAGATTTAGGAATGGAATTAAAAGATACACAAATTGAGCAATTAGGTAGAGCAAAACAAATAAAAGTACAAAAAGAAAATACAATAATTGTAGATGGTGCAGGAGATAAAGAAAAAATTTCAGCTAGAGTAAAACAAATAAAAGCTCAAATAGAAGAAACAAAGAGTGAATTTGATAAAGAAAATCTACAAGAAAGACTAGCAAAAATAGCTGGAGGAGTTGCAGTAATTGGAGTTGGAGCAGCAACAGAAGTAGAAATGAAAGACAAAAAACTAAGAATAGAAGATGCATTATCTGCAACAAAAGCAGCAGTTGAAGAGGGTATTGTAGCTGGTGGAGGAACAACATATGTAAATATTATGCCATCAGTAGAAAAAATAGCAGAAGGTCTAACTGGAGGAGAAAAATTAGGTGCAGAAATAGTATTAAAAGCATTAGAAGAACCAGTTAAACAAATTGCAAGAAATGCAGGATTAGAACCAGCTGTTGTACTAGAAGGAGTAAAAAAAGCAGAAAAAGGTTTCGGATTTGATGCAGATAAAGAAGAATATGTTGATATGAAGAAAGCTGGAATCGTAGATCCAACAAAAGTTACAAGAAGTGCATTACAAAATGCAGCATCAATTGCAGCAATGGTATTAACAACAGAAAGTTTAGTAACAGATGCTCCAGAACCTAAAAGTTGTGGATGTGGAAATAACCATGAAATGGACAATGGAATGGGTGGAATGTATTAAAAAAGTGGCATGGGCCACTTTTTTAATACATGATGATAAATATATTCTTTTTTGAACAATTATAGTATAATAATTAAAAAATTCATAAATAATTAAAAAAATTCAAAAAAAACTTGAAAAAACACTAAAATAACAGTATAATAGATATTGTTCAGATGCGCTCGTAGTTTAGCTGGATAGAATGCAAGGCTACGAACTTTGAGATCGGGGGTTCGAATCCCTCCGGGCGCACCA
>CAKPHD010000004.1 GCA_934155625.1 uncultured Clostridia bacterium | reverse complement strand
TTCTTGGGGGTAAGGGGGCACTATGCCTTTTTTCTATTATTTTTGTTTTATTTTTATATTTATTTCTTTCAAACTATCACTTCCCGTCAATAATTATATATTGTTATACTAAATAAAGCAAGGCATTGCCTTGCTTTATTTTATGGGAATTTTATTGTTATTATTGGGTCTTCGACACTTTCTAACTTCTCATACTTGTTTAAATATCCAATCGCTATTCTTTCAATTATCAACACTATTGCTAGCAATACTAGCCCTATTATTACAAATGTCCAAAATTCTTTTTGTCTTTTTTCTAATTTAAACATTGCAATAAATAATATTGAAATATTATTTAACAATAGAAAGTCTTTTATAAAAAATAGACTATTAAATCTATTTTTGTATTTTCTTTTCTCCCAACTCTCTTTATATCCAAAAGATTTGAATATGTTATACAAGTCTAGCATTGCAAGTATCGACACAAGTACATATATTGAATATATTAATAAGTTTCCCAATACACCTACTTCAAAATTCAAATGTATTAGAGAAAATGTTATTTTCTCTAATATTCCGCAATACACTAACATTATCAGTATTGATGCTATTAATTTAATTCCCCGTTTCATGCTTTTTCCTCCTTAAATATGGATAGTGATTTTTTATACTATATGTTAAATGCTACTTGAGCATGAATTTCAACTTTTATTATACCACTTTATCCCTAGAATTGCAAATTTTTTAAATTTTCTCTTTTATTTATAACTTTTTTAGTATATAATTTATTCTAGATAAATTTTATGAAAGGATTGCAAAAGATGGAACATTGGAGTATAGAAGATTATAAGAACTTTACAAATAGCAAAATAAAAAAAACTAAATATAGAGCAAACAAAACCTCTATAGATGGTCATACATTCGATAGCCAAAAAGAAGCAGATTACTACTGTCAATTAAAATTAAGATTACAAGCTAAAGAAATTAATGGATTTTGTTTACAACCAACTTTTATGTTAGCACCTGGTTTAAAATATAAAGCTGATTTTATTGTTTTTAATACTGATAATTCTTATGATGTTATTGATGTAAAAGGTGTTAGAACTAAAGAATACATAACCAAAAAGAAAGTTTTTGAAGATAAGTATAATATGAAAATCATAGAAATTTAAGTCTGTCAAAAAGGAGTTTTCCTTATTGGCAGACTTAAATTTAATTATAATTAAAATGTGATAATTTTAGGAATAAATATTATTACTCCAATTATCACTGTCCCAATTGCTAAAGTTAATACTGCTCCTGCTGCAATATCTTTAGCAAGCTTTGCTTCTGGATTTTTTTGAGGACTTACCATATCTACAACAGTTTCTATTGCTGTATTAAATAATTCTGCTGATATTACCATTACAATTGCTATAGTTATAATGCACCATTCAATTTTACTTAATTTTAATAATATGCCTAAGGCGATGACTATTGTCATTGCCAATATATGAATTTTCATATTTCTTTCAGTTTTAAATGAAGAAATAAAACCTTCTATCGCATATTTAAAACTATTTATTATTTTTTTATATTCTTGTTTTGGATTCATATTCGCTCCTTAACATTATTTTACTAATCTTTCTGTTTCTTTTGCTATCATTAATTCTTCGTTTGTTGGAACTACGTAAACTTTTATTTTAGAATCTGGTGTAGAAATTTCTTTTTCTTCTCCTCTCATATTGTTTGCATCAACATCTACTTTTACTCCCATAAATTCTAGTTTTTCACAAATTCCTCTTCTTATGTTTATTTGATTTTCTCCAACTCCACCTGTAAATACAATATAATCTACTCCATTCATTGCAACTGCATATTTTGCGACATATGATGCAATTTCATATTTAAATTTTTCAATTGCTATTGCAGCTCTTTCATCATCTCCATAAGATGCTGCTTCTATTTCTCTAAAATCTGGAGCTAATCCTGATATTCCTTGAACTCCTGATTTTTTATTTAATACATTTTCAGCTTCTTCTGCTGTCCATCCTTCTTTTTTCATTAAGAATGTTACTACTGATGGGTCTAAATCTCCAGAACGTGTTACCATTGGAATTCCTGCAAGTGGTGTTAATCCCATACTTGTATCAACTGATTTTCCACCTTGAACAGCACATATACTTGAACCTTGTCCTAAATGACATGTAACTATTTTTAAATCTTCTATATTTTTTCCAACTATTTCAGCTAATCTTTGTGATACATACATATGTGAAGTTCCATGGAATCCGTATTTTCTAATTCCATATTTTTCATAATATTCATATGGAATTGGATAAATATATCTTTCTTTTGGCATTGTTTGATGGAATGCAGTATCAAATACTCCTACCATTGGTTTTCCTGGCATTACTTTTTTGCATGCTTCTATTCCAATAATTCCAGCTGGATTATGCAATGGTGCTAAATCGATACATTCTTTTAAAACTTTTACAACTTCATCTGTAATAACTACTGATTGATTTATTTTTTCACCACCATGAACTAATCTATGTCCTATTGCAGATATTTCATCTAAGCTATCTATTACTTTATATTCTGGATTTATTAATTGTTTTAATGTAAAATCAACTGCTTCTTCGTGTGTTTTTGCTGGATGTTGTATTTCAATTTTTTGTCCGTTTACTTTATGTGTTATAAATGCTTCATCTTCTCCTATTCTTTCATACTTTCCAGAAGCTAAAACCTCTTCTGTTTCCATATTTATTAATTGATATTTTAGTGATGAACTACCACAATTTAATACTAATACTTTCATTTTTCATTTTCCTTTCTAATTTTATTTAATAATTTTTTCAGTTTCTTTTGCTATCATAAGTTCCTCATTTGTTGGAACTACATAAACTTTTACTTTAGATTCTGGCGAAGAAATTTCTGCTTCTTCTCCTCTTGCCAAATTAGCTTTTCCTGAAATTTCAACTCCCAAAAACTCTAGATACTTGCAAATTTCACTTCGTGAATATGGTGATTTTTCACCTACTCCAGCTGTAAATGTTATAACATCTATTCCTTCCATAGCAACTGCACATTTTGCAATATATCCAGCAATCGCATAATGGTAAGTATCAAGTGCTAATTTTGCCTGTTTTCCTCCTGCCAATGCTTCTGCCTCAATGTCTCTAAAATCTACTGAAACCATTGACATTCCAAATACTCCAGATTCTTTATTTAAAATTGTTTCAACCTCTTCTGCTGTCCATCCTTCTTTTTTCATTAGATATGTTACTACAGATGGGTCTAAATCTCCAGAACGAGTGCCCATAGGAATTCCACCCAGTGGTGTTAATCCCATACTTGTTTCAACTGATTTTCCATTTTTTATAGCACATATACTTGCACCTTGCCCTAGATGACAATTTACTATTTTTAAATCTTCAATATTTTTTCCAATCAATTCTGCAACTCTATTTGCAACATATTGATGAGATGTACCATGGAATCCATATTTTCTTACATGATATTTTTCATAATATTCATATGGTATTGGATAAATGTATTTTTCTTTTGATACAGTTTGATGAAATGCTGTATCAAATACTGCTACCATTGGTTTATTTGGAATAACTTTCTTACAAGCTTCTATTCCTAATACTGCAGCAGGATTATGCAATGGTGCTAATTCTTCATTATCTTTTATTCCCTTTATAACTTCATCAGTTATTAAAACTGCATCTTTAAATTTCTCTCCACCATGTACTACTCTATGACCTATTGCATCTAACTCATTCAAATCTTTAAAAATCCCATATACTTCACTTGTTAACCTATTCATAACAAATTGAATTGCTTTTTCATGATTTTTTGCAGGGTGTTCAAATTTATGCTTTATTCCATTTACTTTATGTGTTAAAAATGAACCTGCTTGTCCTACTCTTTCGTAATTACCTTTTACTAGCATTTCTCCTGTATCTGTATCAATTACTTGATACTTTAAAGATGAACTGCCTGAATTTAACACTAATATTTTCATATAATCCCTCCAGGTTTATTTTTGTTGAGCTTGTACTGCAGTTATTGCAACAACTCCAGCAACATCTTCACTATTACATCCTCTTGATAAATCATTTACTGGTTTTGCAATTCCTTGGCAAAGTGGTCCATAAGCTTCTGCTTTTGCTAATCTTTGAACTAGTTTATATCCAATATTTCCAGCTCCTAAGTCTGGGAATACTAATACATTTGCTTCTCCTTTTAATGGACTTCCTTTTGCTTTAAATTCTGCTACTTCTGGAACTATTGCTGCATCTAGTTGTAATTCTCCATCAACTAATAAGTTTGGTTCTTTTTCTTTTACTAATTTAGTTGCTTCTATTACTTTTTCTGTTGATGCAGAATGTGCACTTCCATAAGTCGAATATGATAACATTGCTACTTTTGGTTCTTTTCCCACTAATTGTTCAAAGCTTTTACTTGATGATATTGCTATTTCTGATAATTTTTCTGAATCTGGCTCCTCATTTAATCCGCTATCTGCAAATATAAATGTTCCATTTTCTCCATATTTACAATCTGGTACTACCATTACAAAAAATGCTGATACTAATTTGGTTCCTGGTGCTGTTTTTAATATTTGTAATGCTGGTCTTAGTGTATCTGATGTCGAATGCGCTGCTCCTGATACCAGACCATCTGCTTCATCTAATTTTACCATCATCATTCCATAATATACTGGTTCAAGTACTAATTGATTAGCTTGCTCTTCTGTCATTCCTTTTGCTTTTCTTAATTCATAAAGTGCATTTGCATATCTTTCTGTTTCATTTGACTTTGCTGGATCTATAATTTTTGTTTCACCTAGATCAATATTTTTTTCTTTTGCTAAGTTTCTAACTTCTTCTTCATTTCCTATTAGTATTACTTTTGCATATCCTTCTTTTTTTACTATTTGTGCTGCTTTTAATATTCTTGCATCTGTTGCTTCTGGTAATACTATTGTTTTTATTTCTTGTTTTGCTCTTTGTTTTATTTGTTCTATGAATGACATTTTTCTATCATTTCCTTTCTTATTTTTTTCAAGTTCTAATATATCATACTCTCCTAAAAAAGACAATATTTTTCAAAAAGAAAACTCCCTTACGTTATATCAATTCCGTAATGGGAGTTCTTATTATTTAAAAATTAGGCATACCAGGTGCTTGGTAATATCTATTATTATTCATCATACTCGCATTCATTGTTCCATAAAACCCAGTTGTAGAAATGGTAATAAATTTTATTGCATAAATATCACAATAAACTAAGCTATCATTTTCAAATGAACGTAGTAATATGTAACTAGCTCCTACATCTTCAAGAATCCCTATTCTGTCTGTCATTGTGTTTGTTCCTATTAAAAATTCAACTCTCATTAATTTTCCTATTTGCTCTCTTAAAAATGCAGGAGTATATATTGGATTGGTTAATATCTCTGGCGAATTTTGATCTATATTTACATTTCTGTTCTCACCTTTAATTTCTCTTTTGTCTTGGCTTTCTTCCATATTTGCCATTATAACACACACCTTCCTTTCATTTTTAGGTTTGCGCATATTTAGAAGTAGGTCTATAAAAGCAATGATTTCCTAATCTTGTATGTAAAGTTCCTGAACCATTACTTGGAAAAGTTGAACCGCAAGAAGGTCTAAATGGATTTAAATACCATAAACATTCACCAATTTCATTAAGAGTATTTCCAGCTAACGCCCAATCAGCAACTTGATAATGAATATCTGTTGGATTCATATTATAAATTGTTTGCGGATTATATGTTCCATTTATTGTTTCTCTTACACAATCAAATTGACCTGGTTGAAAAATAATATTTCTTATGTTTCCACCTTGAGATACTCTTGAATATTCTCCTTCTGGTGTTTTTACTCTATTCATAATTGCTGTTAACGCTGCTTTCATTCCATTATCTCCTTCTCCACCAGCTTCACATTGTGCAATTCTTGCTAATAATTCCCTTTCTGAATATGCCACTTTTATCACCTCTTTTTTAATAATATGCTCAACTTTAAAAAGTGTGATAATTTTTTATTCTGTTTTTTAAGATAAAATGGAAAAACCCCAAAGCAAGTATATATACTCACTTTGGGGTAATGTGTTAGATTTGATCAGCCAGTTCCTGGACGAAAATCTTAACATTTTCTTCTATACCAACACTTCGCATAGCTTCCAGTATCATTTGCTTTACCGGATGTCTTTCTTCCTCATTTACTGTTAAAAGTTTCTGCCCTGGAACTACAGACATTTCTTCTGCTACTGCATTATACAGGTTTTCTACTCCCTGCACCTTGCAGATTACAATTGCTCTTGTTAGCATCTCATTTCCTGGCATTGCAGGACTTATTCCTGTTGTCCGTACAATTTCTCTTGCCTTCATATAAAGTCCTGGATAATCGCTTATTTTACACATATTCTTTTTCCTCCTATTTATGCTATTAAGCATAATTGTAAAATATAATTATAAAGTCACATCAATATTATAATAGCATATTTTCCATTTTTTGTCAATGTGTATTTTATGTTTACTTTTGAAAAATATTTAGAAAAATATCATATACGTTAATAATGCTAATACTCCAGCTTTTTTCATATCTTCTGTCATAAAGACTTCTGTTGTAGTTTCTTCTGCTTTTTCATCTACAATATTTATCTCATATGCTTTTACATCTTGCATTTTAAAATATGTTTCAAAAGATTTTACTTCATTAGCTCTCAATTTACCAATTTCTTCATATTCTGTTGCAAGTAAATTGCCACTATCTGCATACAAATCAATTTTTAGATATTTTCCACTCAAATCATTTTCTTCATTATTAGTAACTGTTCCTTTTATTCTTCCATTTACTTTTGTTGCCTCTGCATTTTTTATTGTAATTTGACTTTGGATTTCATTTTTGCTTTTTATTTCTTTATATGTAGAATTTACTCCATAATATATCAATATATCTGATAAAATCCAAAATAATATTATCCAAATAGCATATTTTACGAATGTTTTTAATCTGCTCATAAGAACCTCCATCACTTTTATTTCTACTACATTATACAATATTTTCCTTGTATTAGCAAGCTTTTCAGTGTTTTTACATTTTATTTATAAAATTATTAGAGATTTCTAATATCTGTTTAACTTGTTTTTTTACAATTTCATTATCAAAATTTTCTAAGACTCTATCTGTGAATTTGTTTAAATACTTTTCTTCTTTCAAAAATTTCATAGAAAAATTAAAATACAAATCAAATATATATGCATAAAATATTGGAATTTGGTCTGCATTATTTTTTATATTTCCATAGTCAATAAAGTGTTTTTCAGTAAAATCATCCATTATAACTTTACTTATTGGGCCACAAGTAAAATCTGAATACCAAAATATACTTTCAAAATCATATTCACATATTGTGTAATAGATATCTAATTTGTCTGCATCCCTTATTATCTTTGCAAATAACATTTCCTCTTCGCTTAAATTATCATCTATTTTTGCTTTATTGTGATTAATGACTGCTAATTTAATAATTTTTTTGTATTTATCATCTACTTTAAATTTATCAATCAAATTTTCTTCAAATAATACTTTTACACTTAATTCAGCATGATTAAAAGAGATTCTATCATTAAATGTATTATAAACTCTTGCTTGTTCAAATCTCCCGATATCATGACATAAACCAATTAATTCTGCTAATTCAACTTGTTCTTTATTTAATTTTAAATTTTCTGCTATTTTCTTGCTCATTTTTGCTACTCTTTTAATATGATCTATTTTTAACTTTATTCTCCCTGCATTAGGGTCAAATTGTGAAACATATTTATCAAATTCAATATTAGCTTTTTCTATATCTATCATTTTTTATCTCTCCTTTTCTTGTTACCGTTTTATAGTATAACACTATTTATATATTTTTGCACTATTTTTATTTTTTATAATATTATATTAAAGACGAAAGGAGTTTTTATATGGATTATGAATTAATGATGAATGGAACTGTAAAAATTGGTCAACATGCACCTGACTTTACAGCAGAAACTACATATGGGCCTATCACCTTAAATGACTATAAAGGAAAATGGTTGGTATTTTTCTCTCACCCACGGAGATTTTACACCTGTCTGTACTACTGAAATGATTGCATTTGCAAATGCATGTCCTTATTTTGAAAAGTTAAATACTTGTCTATTGGGACTAAGCATTGATAGCAATGCATCACATTTAGCATGGATGCATGACATTTACTGTATGACAGGCATTGTTCTGCCTTTCCCAATAGTTGCAGATAGGAATGGTTCTATTGCTAGAAAATATGGAATGATATCTAATGATATTAGTTCTACTGAAACAGTTAGAAATGTTTTTATTATTGATGATAAAGGAATTGTTAGAGTTATTCTCGTATATCCTTTAAATATTGGCAGATTTATACCAGAAATTTTGAGAATTATCGAAGCTCTGCAAATGGCTGATTGTGCCAAAGGTTCTACACCTGCTAATTGGATGCCAGGCCAACCTGTAATTATGCCATCACCTCAAACTTATCCTCAGTTACAAGAACGTTTAAACTATATTGAACAAAATAATAATGGTATGAATTGGTATTTAAGTTTTAAAGAACCACCAAAAATCTGCGATAATAGCAATAAATGTCTTGATAAATAATGCTCAAAAGGGACTATAAAAAGTCCCTTTTATTATATATTATATCTTTCAATTGCTTTTTTTACAATCTCTTTCATCTCGCTTCTTAGAGATTCAGGCTTAACAACTTCAACAGCGTCAATGTTTCTCATAGCCCACATTTTAAATCCCATCAAGCTTGAATCAACAATCAATTTAAAATTCTCATTATCTCCTTGTATTTTTTCAATAGTAACATTTTTTCCAAAAATATCAAAAACAGCATTTAAAAGAATTTTATTACAAATTGCTTCGATTTCTTCTTTTGGACCGCCAAACATTTCAACTGTGGATTCAGCAAATTCTTTAATTTGAGACTTTGTTTTTTTAATAGTTATTTCTTCTGTTAGTTCTTTTGTATTTTTCATTCTATCTAATCTATAATGATAAAATTTATTTTGTCCATCTTTTATTCCTATAAGATAAAATTCTTGTTTATTATATACAATTGCAAATGGTGAAACTGTTGGTGTGCTTACTATCTGCTTTTCTAATTTATTTGTTATTTCATATTTCCAATATTCAAACTTAATTTTATGGTTATTATAAATACTATTAGAAATATCTTCTATATTTTTTATTACTTCAGCATTTTCTGTCTTACTATTAACTGAATATATTTGATAATCTTTTAATTTTTCATTTTCATATATTGTTTGCATGTTTTTACATTTTTTAATAATTTCTTTTGCAACACTTGGCACAATATAATTTGCATAACTAAAATTATCAATTATTGCTCTAACTTCTCCAGGTTCGAAATCTGTTTCTGGATCTCTATTAATATAATACCCTTTTCCATTTTCTTCTCTTGTGCTTATATCATAATCTAATTTATATTTTAGCAAATTGATATTTCTTCTTATTGTTCTTGTGTCTATATCTACTTCATATATTTCTTTAATTTTTCTTTGTATTTCTACAGCAGAAAGCATATGTTCTTCATCACTATATTTTTTTAATATATTTAATATATATAATACGTTTCCATTTTTTTCGTATAAATCCATTTTTATTCTCCTATTATTTCTTTAAATTTCTCCCATAATTTTACCATAGCATAAGTATCAAGTTCACAGTAAACCAGTAAACCATCTCTTATTTCTTTTTGTTCCTCTTTAGATTTATTTTTCAAACTTAAGAAAGCTTCTGATGCTTCTCCTCCATTATGTACTACAGGTAAATTATGATAGTCTAACTCTGGGTCATTTGGATACAATGCTGGTAAAACTGCTTTTATTGATGCTGAACCATGCATTTCTTTTGTATAGTATTTTCTTTGTTTAAATGGTTCAAGAAAGTCTACAATATTACTATTTATTCGATCCATTTCAGCTTTTAAATCTGGATACATTCTTGCTATTTCATTATTTCTAGCTGGTTCAAAAGATTTATTATAAATAATTACACTTCCATTTTCAGGCATATCTTTTATCATGCTTTCTGCAAAATGTCTAATATAATCTTGATCATCAATTTCAGCTAAAAATTCTTTATGCTCTATTGGAGCCCCTTTTTCTTTTATAATATGTAATGAGTATTGAAAAGGTAGTTGTTGATATGGCTTTGTTCCTTCAAGTTCTGGTATTGCTAACTGATATGTTTCATAGTCTATAAAATATAGTGGATATTTAAGCGAATCCATTAACTCTTTTATAGCATCTTTATCAACTTTAGGTTCTAAATTATTTAATTCAAAATCAATTTGTTCTAAATATTTAGGATTTAAATCCTCATATTGTAAATCTTGAAAGGATATTTTTCCTTCATAATATTTTTCAAATTTTTTCGTTGTATGCATTCCTCCACCAATATCAAAAACATTAGGTTTTGGCAATTTTCTTGTACAATATTCCCAAAATTCACATTTATATGGTTTAAAACATTTCATTCCTATGTCTTCTTTAGGTTCATTATCTTTGTTATGTTCTGCCATATATGTATTTGCTATTTCAATATTTTTCCTTATCTCATCTTGTTTTGCTTTTGCTATATCTGTTATATCTTCTATATTAAATAATTTTTCTATTTCTAATTTTTTGCCTCTTATATATTGATCATTTATATATACAATACAAACCTTTTTTACATTTAATCCTAGATTAGATAAAACAAAATATTGATATGATGCATCATCCAGATAGATATCATGTACTTCTGTTGAACTTTTTACTTCATATATTTCTACACCATCTAAATTGTTTTTTAATATATCTACACTACAAAAATTGTTGTCATAGTTAAATGATGCTTCTGTTATTATGTTAGGTTTATTTTCCAATACTTTTCTTGTTTCATCAACCATGATATTTAAATCTTTGTTAAATTCGATATTTGTATAGTCTCCAAATAAGTTCCTTGCAAGTTCTCCTACTTCTGTTCCATTTTCTAAAACAGAATCTCTTGCCGTTTGAACTGCAACTTCTGGCTTGTACTTGTTCATCCATAATATTTTGTTACATTGAACAGATTTGCAATATTTTGATTTTGATAAATGAATTTTATCCATAATTTTTCCTTCCAATTTACTTTTTTATCGTTAGACAAATAATATCATATATAAATAAATTTTACAATGTTTTATTTTTGCCTGTGATTAATTTTTTTAATATCTTCTTCGCTAAAACCTGCCAATTTTAATCCTTCATCTGTATAAAAATTGGGCAAATAGCTTTGATAGTCATTTTTATAATAGTCATAGGCATGAACAAATAATTCCAAACTAATCTCTCCTTTAATAAAACTGCTTATATCCTTTAAAATCCTATCTTTTCCAATAAATTCGCCATCATAATATTCAAAACTATCATAATCCCATTTATGATCTAGTACAAAATCTGTGGACTCTTCTCCATACAAATAGTACCCATATCCAATCATATCTGAAGAATCGTAATTTCCTTTTGCTAGCAGTTCTTCTAATCCTTCTTTCCATGTACATAGATAATCTAAAACAAAAATTTCGTTGTAATCACCATAATTAAACATTGATTTACTCTTTGATATAAGAATATCACCTTTTTTAAATGGAGTTGGAATATTTAAAAATATTTGGTCAATGTCTAACATATCAATACTATTTTCTATATTTATTAATTTTATTTTTTTATTCTCTACAATGTATCTTGCATAAATTTCTTTGTTTTCATTAAAATATTTTTTTGTGATTTGGAAAGATATTGTATCATCATATTCTTCTATATAGTTTTGTATATCTTCATATGCTTCTTTATAAGTTCTGAATGTGTTTTTTATATCATTATAATGTTCATATTTTAATGTTGATTTATTGTATTCTGTCCAAACACATATGCTGTCAGAATCATCTTGTATTAATTTTTTATATAAAGTGTTAAGCCTTTGCACCTCTTCTTTTATCATAGTTTTTACACTATCATAATGCTTACAATTTATTCTTTCAATAACTTCCATATCAGGATAATTACTTATTAAATCTATATATTTTTCTATTTTTTCTTCAATAGTCATTCTATTATTTCTATATACCAATACTGCTAATTCTTCAGTATTAAATTTGTGTTTTATACTCCTACAGTAATTCCCTATCGCTTTTGAGTTTATTAAGTTATAATTATCTTCTAGTTCTGCATATACTTTATAAAATGCTTCAGTATAATGAACTTTGTACCATGCAATCTTAAATGCATTTATTGAATTTTCTATTACATGTGATTTCGGGAACATGTATTTTATTTTTTCAGCTGATTTAATATACCATTCTGGAATATTGTATTGTTGTAATATTTTTTTATATTCAGTCCATTTTTCATTTAATTTTTTATATCTGTCACTATTACTTTTTCTCGAATCTTGTCCTTTTGATGCTTTTCCACTTTTAACAAAATTAACTATCTCATATGCCATATTTCTTTTAATTCCATTATTTAAAAGGTAATTATACATATCTTCTCTATTTGAGATAACTTCATCTACTCTTTTATGTTCTTTTTCAATTAATGAATCTGCATTGTAAATCCATGTGTTTGAACCATGCGCAAGTGCCGATATACAAAATAAATCATTAATATTTTGTGGTTTTGCAATTTCGATCATTCTCTTTACAAAAGTTGTTCCAAATTCTGGTATTCCATCAACACTTATTGGATAGGACATATCATTTACATGTTGGAATAGTTCTAATGTTTCTTTATCATCTAATTTTATATTTATTGAACTTGTATTTGTTTCTTTCTCAAGTTCATATAACATGGTCGGAACAGCATGTCTTAATATATCAAATTTATATAATCCTATATTATCTATAGAATGATAATCCATATGAGTTTTTAAAAATCCATTTTCACCGATTTCTACTGGGCAAATATCTGTTATTTCTATATTTTCTGGAATTATAAAAATTCTTCCAGGATGTTCAATTGTACCTATTGTACCACCCCATATAATTTTATCTTTTCCATACTTTTCTTGTAAAAAATCAAATATTTTTGCTTGAGCTATTTCTGAAAAATTTAAATCTATATCAGGTTCTTTATCATAATTTATTCCTGCAAAAAATTCGAATGGAAGATTGTATTCTATCGGATTTATATCTGTAATTCCTAATAAGTATGCAACAAATGAATCTCCAACACTTCCTCTACTCGTTACTCCATAGCCTAATCTATTTGAATATTCAACCATATCACTTGATATAAGATAAATACTTGCAAAATTATTATTTTTTATTGAATTTAATTCTAACTCCAGTCTTTCTTTTATTTTTTCAGGTAATGTTGTTCCATATATTTTTTTAGCCATAACATAACATTTTTGGTAGATTATTTTATTTGCTGATTCTATTTTAGGATAATTTATTTTATGTGGTATTATGTTGATTTTTTCAATTTGTTCAGCAATTTTTGCTGTATTATCTATAACTATTTTCATTGAATTTTCAATATAATCAAAACTTTTTATTAGTTCATCAGTAGTATAAAAATATTTATTATTTTCATATTCTATATCAGGATTTTTTTTGTAAAAGTTCAATAACTCATTACATTTAAAATCTTCTTTATTTATAAAGTTACATTCTGAAGTGCCAATAAGCAATTTATTATTTTTATTACATAGATTATTAATTATTATATTTGTACTTTTTTCACTTTCATTTGGCTCAATGCCAACAAAATCATAAAATTTCATTATTGCATCAATATCAGCAATTTCAATATTTTGATATACTTCACTTTGATTTCCAATTGCAGCATATAACAAACCGCTTCTATATTCAATTAAATCTTTTTTATAAATTACCGGTATTCCATCTATTATATTTTTATATGCTTTTGAAATTAATTCGTATAAATTCTTTAATCCTTCTTGTTCTTTAACATAAATGTATATTGTATATAATTTATCAGTATTTTCTGAAATTTTAAAATGCATTTCCGAACCATATATAATTTTAAAAACTGTATTTTTTGCATAAAGTCTTAAATATTCATTTGCATCAAAAAAACTTTGCACACTATCTACATCTGTAATTGCAATCGCTTTGTCTCCTCTGTCTATTGCTGTTTTTATATATTCTCTTGCAGAATTTATTTCTTGTAATGTTGACATTTTAGTATGACAACATAATTCTACTCTATTTTTCATATCTTTCCCCCTAATTTTCAAACTTTGCAGTATTGTCCAACATGCAGTACTCTGGTAACCACCCTAATTTAATTGTACCAATTTCATCATTTTCATTTTTTGCAACTATTATATCTGTCATATTGCTTTTATTATCTTTATTGTAATAAGAATCTCTATATAAGAATAAAATCTTATCTGCATAATCCAAAATGCTTGGTGCTGTATTATTAAAATCTGTTATTACTGGTCTTTTATCATTCCTTTCTTCTGGTTTTCTAGATAATTGTGATGTAATAATTATTGGAATATCCAATTCTTTTGCTAATGTTTTTAACATTTTTAATATTTCTTTAATTTCATTATCTCTACTTAATACTTTACTTTTATTAAATTGTATAAGCTGAAGGTAATCAATTATAATAAGTTCGATATTTTCTTTTTCTTTTAGCTCACATGATTTTTTAAAAATATTATCTATTGTTTGTGGTACAGATGCATCTATAAAAATAGATGCATCCATAGAATTTCTTATACTCAATTTATTAATTATAGTCTCTTTACTATTTTCAAGACTAAATAATAGAACCGGCTTTTTTTCCTTAATTGCTACATTTCTTAATATATTAATTGCTAAAGTTGATTTTCCCATTGCAGGTCTTGATGCAATTACAATTAAGTCTCCTTCTTTTATTTTTACAATATTATCTAACTCATTAAAACCTGTTTTCATTTTTCCCCCTATCTCCATTTGTTTTCTTATTTCTTCAATATCTCTAAAACTTTTATTTTCATTTAAAGTTATATTACCACATTCAATATCAATCCATTTTGTATTTTCTAACTTAATTTCTCCCTTAAAATATTTACTTAAAAAGATTAATGGTGAATCCTCTGGCAATTTTTCTGTATAAAGTTCTAATTCATTTTCATCAAAAACATCTACATGGCATCCTTCATCATAGATGTTATGGTTCACAATTACCTTATAAGAATTTCTAAAAAATTTTTGATTTTCTTTTTTGTGTGGTACCTCTGTTATTACATGTAATTTATCTTTAAAATCATAATTTTTATTACAATTTTTTATTTTTACAATATCTCCTATTTTAAATTTACTTCCTGCTAATGGATTATTATAATCTTCATAATCCATCATAATTTTTCTTTCTATTCTTTGTCCTTTATAATTAAAAGCATATTGTCCAGAAATATATATTTCATTTCCATTATAATCATAACTATGTATAATTTTTAATGGTTCTATTTCTGAAGAATATAAATCATCTTTGTAATATTCTTCAATAATAGGTAGCTTTTCGAGTCTATCCAATTCATCTACTATTTGAGGATCATATTCAATTATAGAAAAATCATAAATCGCTTTTAATTTAAATAGTTGTTCATGTGTTAGCTCTGGAATTTCATTTTCCTCGTCATCATCATCAAAATAACTTTTATATTGTTTTTTAAATATTTTTTCTAACCTCTCTTTGCCTTCTTTAATTGCCTTGTCTTTTGTAGAATATACATTTTCATAATGCTCTTCTTCATCAAAATAACATTCAACTTTTAATAAATAAATTTTCATCTCAATAACCTCTCTTTACTAATAAAATTATATATATCTTTGGTAACTAGAGCAATATTATTGGTCACAAGATGTCATTTTTATGTTTTTCTGCATAAAAAAAGTTTTAGAATAATATCTAAAACTTTTATTTTTTTATTCTATTTGTAGAATACTTTCTAACAAGATTTTGCGCCCATTTTTCTACCTCTTTATTTTCTTGTATAACTGCTTCTTGAAATCTATAAGTAGATTGAAAATATCCATCTTTCCATGCAGTATCTTTGTGATATGTTATGTCTAATCCTCTAAATATTTCTGGCAAATCCCAGCGAGATTTGCTCATTCCTTTTTTAGTTAAATCTAACTCTTCAGCATATTTAAACATTCCATATCCCTTTATATTTTTATCAAATGTGCAAACATCTTTAGCAATATAGATAGTATTTGTATCATTGCAAAAATCTTCTTGATTGACTATATGAGGGTGATTTCTAAATTGTTCTGGAACTTTATCATATTTTGGATGTAGAATTTTGTCAATTTGCAAATATCCAAACATTGTGTGTTTATCCTTTTCTTTACTATCATATCTGACTGTTCCATCCTCTTTAATTACTGCATTTCTATACAATCCAAAAAATATAAATAAATCGCCTTCTTCTACATGGTTATTTTTTAAAACTGTTTGTGCTTGATCAATTTGTCCAAAAATACCTCTCCAACCATTTTCCCTTTCTATTGAATAATCATATATATCAGGATCAAAGTGGCAACATGTTTCATCTGTAAAATCAATTTTCTCTTTATTTAAAGTTAGCTTAGGAGTTCTCTTTAAGTCTTTCATTATATCATATAAACTTTTTCCGTTTTCAAGTGCCTGAATATCTGAATATTTTAAATTATCGTCTGGATCTGGAATAGGAAAAGAAATCATTTTATTATCTAACTCTGGCAAAATTATACTAGGCCACCCACCAGTTCCAGAATCGAATCCCTTTCTGCTTAAAATAACTCTCATTATTTTTTTGTTCATAATTACCTCCATTAATTTTAATTTATAATATACTAAAATGTTATAAAAATCAATAGTCCGAATGTTTTATTATTTCCATATTTATATTCTTCTTTGCCCCTTTAAATATACTGAAGTTTTATATTTACTTAAACCTAAACTATTTAAAAACTTAGGTTCAATTTCTTCAATATCTGTGTTTAACCATGGCTCAATTTCTATCCCATTTTCATCATATGCAAGTACTTGGTATCCATTATCTCTTATTATTTTCCAATGGTCTGTATAACCTGTTAATGCATATATTGTTATACTTCCACTTGGTCTTTTTATAAAATCATAATACATTGTTTGACTTCTTCTTTGTAATTTTTTTGCAATTTTTCGTACCTCACCAGCATTATTTATAAAAGCAATCATATTGGTTTCTTCTACAGCAATTGGTTCTATAAGCAATTTATCAGACATTGAATCTATATATTCAAGTTCTTCTTCTCCTACATTATCTATTATTGTTACTGCTGGTGTATCTTTTTGTTTCGAATAAGAAATTAATTCCTTAATATTTACTTCTTTTAACTTTTTCTTTTCCATATTACTCTCCTTTATTATTTTTATTTTCTTCTACTTGTATTCCATCTATATTCTATATCTAATAAATATTTTTTTCTAATGTCTTGGTCATACAATGCAAAAAATCTGTAAGAAAGATTGTTCTTTCTTACAGATTTTTGTTATTCTCCTTTAACAGTATTAATTTTAAATAATTTCATTAATTCAACAATCACAACTGGAGCAATAATCAAAGCAATTGTTTCAATCATATTATTCATTGGTAATATTGGAATACTAAATACATGCCTTAAAGCTGGTACAGCCAATATGATTACCATTAAAAATGCAGAAGCTAATACTGCCCCAATCAATATTGAATTTCCAAGTATTCCTGTTTTAAATATTGAATTTTTATTATCACGTATATTAAATACATGCACTAATTCTGAAAATGCCAATACCATAAATGCCATCGTTTGGCCAATTTCTATTTTAGTTTCTTCTTTTGATACATATTCTCCACCATTTGCTAGAATTTCTTCCAAATTATCTATTTCTTCAACAGCTATAGTCTCACCTTCGTATTTTACCATAGTTGGTAATTTGCTGTCTGGTGTTGCTAAACCAATTATAAATGCAGATAGTGTTAAAATTCCAATCATTGCACCCTGATAAATAATTCTAAATGTTCTACCCTTTGTAAATATTCCTTCATCTTTTTTTATTGGTTTTCTATCCATTATATCTCTATTAGCAGGATCAAATGCTAATGCTAATGCTGGGAATGTATCTGTTACGAGATTTATCCATAATATATGAATTGGAAGTAATAATTGAATCATTGTTACATCAGATATTCCAAATGTTTTAGCTATTAATGAGGCAAATAATGTTGCTAGTAATAATACAATAACTTCTCCAACATTACAAGAAATTAAGAATTGTATTACTTTTAATATATTGTCATAAATACGTCTTCCTTCTTCTACTGCTGATACTATTGTTGCAAAATTATCATCTGTTAGTATAACATCTGCAGCTTCTTTAGCAACCTCTGTTCCAACTTTTCCCATTGCGCATCCAATATCTGCTGTTTTTAATGCCGGACTATCATTTACTCCATCACCTGTCATAGCAACTATTTCTCCATTAGCTTGCCATGCTTTTACTATACGAACTTTATGTTCTGGTGATACTCTTGCATATACTGAATATTTTCTTATATTTTTAGTTAATTCTTCATCAGATATTTTATCTAGTTCTAATCCAGTTAATGCTTCATCTTCATTTTCTAATATTCCTAATTTTTTTGCAATTGCAACTGCTGTAATTTTATGGTCACCAGTAATCATTACAGTTTTTATTCCAGCATGTTTACATTTTTCAACTGCTTTTTTAGCTTCTTCTCTTGGTGGATCTATCATCCCTACCATTCCAATGAATGTTAATCCACTTTCTATTGTTTCCATTTCTTCTTTTGATGGCATATGGTCAATATCTTTATATGCAAATGCTAATACTCTTAATGCATCTTTTGCCATATTTTCGTTATTTTCTCTTATCCATCTTGAATAATCTTCTAAGTTTGTTCTTATTTCGCCTTTAAATAAATATGAATTACATCTTGCTAAAAGTTCGTCAACTCCACCTTTTGTATAAACTCTATATTTTCCATTGTTTTCATTAACTGTTGTCATCAACTTTCTATCTGAATCAAATGGAACTTCTTCAACTCTTGGATTTTCTCTAACTATTGCTTCTTGATATTCTAAGTTAAATGCCATATCTATTAATGCTGTTTCTGTAGGGTCTCCTGCAAGTTCTCCAGTTTCTAGCATTCTTGAATCATTACATAACATACAATTATATACTAATTTATTAAAATCTTCTGTTGTTTCTACTTTATTTACATCAACTGTTACATCATTACAAAATACTTTTTCCACAGTCATTTTGTTTTGTGTTAATGTTCCTGTTTTATCTGAACAAATTACTGTACTACTTCCTAGTGTTTCTACTGCTGGTAATTTTTTAACAATAGCATTTTTCTTTACCATTTTTTGAACACCTATTGCTAATACAATTGTTGATACTGCAACTAATCCTTCTGGTATTACTGCTACAGCTAAAGAAACTGCTGTCATAAACATACTTATTACATCTTTTCCTTGTAATAATCCTAATACGAAAATAAATGCACATATTGCAAGTGCTGCAATTCCTAATGTTTTTCCTAAACTATTTAGTCTTCTTTGAAGTGGTGTTTCTTGTTTTTCCGTATTATTTAACATTCCAGCAATTTTACCAACTTCTGTATTCATTCCTGTTTCTACTACAATTGCTTTTCCTCTACCATAAGTAATTAAGCTTGAAGAAAATAGCATATTTACTCTATCTCCAATCCCTATCTCTTCTCCTTCTATAGCTTCTATTGACTTTTCAACTGGTACTGATTCTCCTGTTAATGAACTTTCTTGAGATTTTAAATTTACTGCCTCTATTATTCTTAAATCTGCTGATACATAATCACCAGTTTCTATTATTACAATATCTCCTGGCACTAGCTCTCTTGCAGGAATAACCTGTTCTTTTCCATCTCTAACAACTTTTGCCGCATGTTCACTTAATTTTCTTAATGCTTCTAATGATTTTTCTGCTTTACTTTCTTGTGCAACTCCTATAACTGCATTCAATAACACTACTATTAATATTATTATTGTATCTGTAAATCCTTCTCCTTGTGCAACTCCAACTACTCCTGATACGATTGCAGCTATTATTAATACTATTATTGAAAAATCTTTAAATTGTGCAATAAACTTTTTAATTAATGGCTCTTTTTTCTTTTCTTGCAATTCATTTTCACCATATTTTGCTTTGTTTTCATTTACTTGTTGAAGGTTCAAACCATTTTCCAAATTTGTTTTTAATTCTGTTTCAACATCTTTTATTTGTTTATTAAACCAATTCTTTCCCATTAATCTCTTTCCTTTCTTTAGCTATTTTATATATTATAACCATTTTATAGAAATTGTATAAAAAAACAAGACTCCTAAAGAAAAAACTTTACATCTTTTCTTTAAAAGTCTCGTTTACTTTTATTTAAAGCTTGTTAACCAGATTTTTTACCCCTAATTTATTAGGAAAATCGCGACTGTTGATTAACAATTTAAAACTACTCCCTTTTAAGGTTATATAATATATTGGTGACCCCTACGGGAATCGAACCCATGATTCCACCTTGAGAGGGTGGCGTCTTAACCGCTTGACCAAGGGGCCAATAAAATTACTCTATATTTATATCATAATTTTACACATTGGTCAAGTGATTTTTTCTATTTTTTCTTTTTCTTAAAATTAACTACAATTGCATCTTCATTATCAAATTCAAAATCAGCATCTGTATTATTAATTTGAACCGGATTAAACTCATCTCTTTCATCTACAAAGTTTATATGTTTAGGATCAAATTTTGTTTTTGTAACTTCATCAGAATCGCCTTCACTTGCTACCCCTGGAGTAAATCTAGAAAAGTTATATTTCTTTATAGGTTGCTCTTCTTTATATTTAGAAGCTATAAAATTGAATTTACCTTCTCCAACTTGGAATTTTCCATTATCTAGTTTTAATTTTACTGCTGCATTCTTGAATGGTAATGTTGCCAATTTATTAGGTGTAAAGTAAACTTTCCATTCAAATTTAATTCCTCCATATTTTGGATCATATTCTAATTTACTCATATCCATACTATTTGAGTATGACCATTCTCTTCTCTTTGTAAATTCTTTTGACCACCATTCTGATTCTTCTGGTGTAACTCCACTTAAGAATATTTTACTAGCACAATTTGCAAGAATTGTTTCTTTGTATTTCATATCAGGAGCATTTCCTTCTAATTGAGAAAGATTTTGAGCTGTAATTGTAGTTGCAACTTTATACTTACGATATAAAGTAAATATTGCTTCTGTATCTTTACAAATGAAATCTGGAAATTCATCAATATATAAGAAATGTGGTATTCTACTATTTTCATTTCCCGTTCTTCTTAATACTGCATTTTGCATTGATAATATAAAGAATAATCCAAATGCTTTGTGAGTGGCTCTTCCTAAATCTCCTCTACGTGTACATACTAATGTAATTTCTCCATTTTCTAATGCTTTATCAAAATCTATATTGTTATGTCTATTACATAATATAGATTTTACTCCTGGCAATCTTAATAAATTATCTAGTTGAGCTACTGCTATATATATATCTTTTTCAGTTTCAGTTCTTGCTGAACCGTTTGCATAAAAATTCTTTTTAAAATATCTAATCTGTGAACTATATTTTTCAGCAAGAATCTCATCTGTTTTCATTATTTCACACATTTTTTCTACTAAATCAAAATTAGTAAGCATTTTTAGTAAGTCTTCTAAGTTAGGTATTTTTCCATCATTCATTCTTGGATATATCTCTTTTAACATTATTGATATATTTTCAATTGCTTGAATTATAAATTCTTCTCTGTACATTTCTTCTTTTTCCAAATGGTCACTAGTATACATACCTTTTAAAACAGATGATATTGTTATTGCTATTTTTGCTGGATCATCATATACAAATGGGTTTAAACCAATTGAGTCAGAACTTGATTGATCAATTATATTACATTTTATATGATAATTTTCACAAACATTTTTTATTCTTGATACTGATTCAAAATCTGGAGCAATTAATGTTAATCCCAAATTTCTATATACTATCTCATCATCAAATGATGCTAATATCATTTTTTTCATATATGCTTTATATACAGCTTCTTTTCCTTGTGTTGGTGTTATCATATTTAAATTAAAGTTTTCATTTAAATATTCATTGTCATATGGTTTATTCAAAGTTGCTATTCCTGTTTTTAATGCTGTATATCCCATTTCTTTTGCATTAGCTATATAAAAAGCCTTTTTTTCTATGTCTTTAGCCATCATTGGTTCTAATACTAAAGATGTTTTTCCTGTTCCAGATCCTCCACAGGCTAATAGTGATTGATATCTACTTTTTTCCATAAATATCATTTTATTGCCATTTTCATAATCATTGCAAATGTGCATATCACATGTAAATGGTCCATGTCCTGATTTTGTATCCGCCAAACTTATTCCGGCATAATCCCAAATAGATCTTGATTGATCTTTACTATCTAATATACTTAAACGTACCCATTTAAATACACCATAAAATGTTGTTAACGGTAAATATAATGCTAACGCTGTAAGTGCAGGCCTAATTAATTCTGAAAAATCACTTACCAGTTCTGTATATCCTGGTAATGATATCAAAAACAACCAAACTCCTCTATTAGTCCACTGTACAAACATTGATAAAGCTACAATATATAATGCTACTGCATATGTAAGAAATAATGTTATTTTCATATTTTTACTTGTTGCAAACTCTGATGATGGCGAAAACAAATAAGCAAATATTGGACATGCTAATGCTAATGTATATTGAAATGGTCCCCAATATGAAACTGATACTCCTGTAAAAATTAAAAATAGCATTTCTACTAATCTATCTACAACTATATAAATTGATACTAGTGTTAATATATAAGTAGCAAATGTATTTCTACTTGCATTTAACTTTTTTAAAAATTTATCTAATATTTTCATTCTTATATTTGTTCCTTTCTAGGCACAATCCTTTTTATTTCTACACATCTATTATCCTACAAATTTACTGAAATTACAAGTTTTTCATCAAAATTTATAAGAATAATTCTAAAATAATTCCTGATATTACTCCTATTGTATATAATGTTACAATTATACTTAAATTTTCTTTTATGTTTTTATTAGTCTTAAATAGTACTAATAATCCTACTCCAGCATTCACTGCAACTCCTGATATTAGTATTGGCATTGAAATTACATTTTCTATAAATAATTCTGTTAATATTACTGATGAAGCACAATTTGGTATTAATCCTATCAAACCTGCTATAATAGGTCCTAAAATCACATTTTTGCTTATAAAATGTGCGATTGTATCTTCTCCAATATATGTAATTATACTGTTAAGCACTAATGTAATTATAAATATAAATATTGTTATATTTAAAGTATGTTTTAGTGCTGATGTAAAAATCCCTTCTTCACAATGGCAATGTTCGTGTTCGCATAATTCTTCTATTTGCTGTTCTTCCTCAACTTTATCTTTTCTTATTATATTAAAAATTAAATCAACTATGAATCCCGCAATTATACCCAAAATAAGTTTTATTCCTAAAATTAATAATATTGTTTTTATTGGTACTGACTCTGTTAATAAAATTGGTAACATCTCATCTGAAGTTGTTAAATATACAGCAATTAATGTTCCTACTGTTATTACTCTTCCTGCATATAAATTTGTTGCAGATACAGAAAAACCACATTGTGGAAAAATCCCAACCACTGCTCCTAGCAATGGTCCAAACTTCCCTGATTTTTTTATAGTTTTTCTAATCTTATTGCTTGTTTTATGTTCAATATATTCCATTATTAAATAAGTTATAAATAAAAATGGTATTAATTTTATAGTATCTATTGCTGTATCTTGCAATATTTCTAATATATTTTGCATTTTTTCCTCCTAAATTTATGCATACCACTCAAAAGTCCAGTTAAGAATTTTTACATAGTCTCCTTCTTTTATTCCCTGACGTTTTAATTCATCTTCAATTCCAAGATTTTTTAAACTCTTTTGGAAATAATACATTGATTCATTATCATCAATATTAATTCTTCCCATAAGTCTATTTATTGCTTTTCCTTCTATAACAAAAGTATCTCCTTCTTTTCTTACAGTAAATTGTTCTTTGTCTTCTTCTAGTGTATATACAACTCTTTCTTCAACTTCTTCAATATCTTCTTTTGGCAATGTTTTTAATACTTCTGCTACATGGCTTAATAATTGTTCTACGCCTTCTCCTGTTACTCCTGAGATTTTATATATTTCTAATCCTTCTTTTTTAGCTAATTTTTCTAACTCTTTATATCCTGTGTCATCTTGCATTACATCTATTTTGCTTGCAACTATTATTTGCTTTCTTGTACTTAATTTTTCACTATATTTTTTTAGTTCTTCATTTATTGTATAAAAATCTTGTACAGGATCTCTTCCTTCTATTCCTGATACATCTATTACATGTAATAATAAACGTGTTCTTTCAACATGTCTTAAAAATTGAATTCCTAATCCAATTCCTTCACTTGCACCTTCTATAATTCCAGGAATGTCTGCTATTACAAAACTTTCTCCATTTTTAGTTTTTACAACTCCTAAATTTGGTTCAATTGTTGTAAAATGATAGTTTGCAATTTTAGGTTTTGCATCTGTTACAACTGATAAAAATGTTGATTTTCCAACATTAGGGAATCCTAGCAATCCTACATCTGCTAATAATTTTAATTCTAAGATTACTTCTTTTTCTTCTCCTTCTTCTCCAGCTTGTGCAAATCTTGGAACTTGTCTTGTTGCTGTTGCAAAATGAGAGTTTCCTTTTCCTCCTCTTCCACCTTTTAAAACAAGTTCTTTTTGTCCTTCTTTTGACAAGTCTGCTACAACTTTTCCAGTTTCTGCATCTTTTATTACAGTTCCTATTGGAACATTTATATATAAATCTTCTCCAGATTTTCCGTATTTGTTATTTCCACTACCATTTTCTCCGCTTTGTGCTTTGAATTTTTTTGTATATCTGAAATCAATTAATGTATTGGCATTAGGGTCAACTTGAAAGTAGATACTTCCACCTTTTCCACCGTCTCCACCGTCTGGGCCACCTGCTGCTACATATTTTTCTCTTCTGAATGTTATTGCACCATCTCCACCATTACCTGATTTTATGGTTATTTTTGCATAGTCTGTAAACATAATTCCTCCTTTTACTTATTCAAAATAATCTAGTTTCATAGCTTTTTTTACTTTTTTCATTGTTGCTTTTGCCGTTTGTCTAGCTTTTTCTGTTCCTTTCATTAGTATTTCATCTACTAATTCTGGTCTCTCTTCATAATATTTTCTCTTTTCTCTTATTGGTTCAAGTGTTGCATTTACGTTTTTAGCTAGTTGTTTTTTACATGCTACACATCCTCTTTTTCCTGCTCTACATTCTTCACATACAGTATTGTATTCATCTTTTTCTGTAAATAAGTTGTGATAGTATGCTACCATACATATATCAGGATTTCCTAAGTCATCTTTTTTTATTCTGTTAGGATCTGTTACTGCACTCATTACTTTTTTATTTACTTCTTCCTCTGTGTCTGATAAGTAAATTGCATTTCCTAATGATTTACCCATTTTGTCATTTCCATCTAAGCCTTTTATTCTCTTTTCTTTTGATAGAACTGCCTCTGGTTCTACTAAAACATCGCCATATATACTATTGAATTTTCTAACTATTTCTCTACATTGTTCAATTAATGGTAATTGATCTTCCCCAACTGGTACAACTGTTCCTTCTAATGCAGTTATATCTGCAGCTTGGCTTACTGGATATCCTAAAAATCCATATGTAACACTTTCTCCGAATATATTTCTTTTTTGTGCTATTTCTGTTTTTACTGTTGGATTTCTTTCTAATCTAGCTATTGTTACTAAATTAGAATAGAATACTGTTAATTCTGCAACCTCTGGTATCATAGATTGTATATATATCGTTGTTTTTTCCGGGTCTATTCCTACTGATAAATAGTCCATTACAACTTCTCTTACATTTTTTCTTACTTTTTCTGGATTATTAAAATTGTCTGTTAATGCTTGAACATCTGCTACTAATATATATGGTTCATATTCTCCTGAATTTTGCATTTTTACTCTATTTTTTAATGAACCAAAATAATGACCAATGTGTAATCTTCCTGTTGGTCTATCTCCTGTTACTATTCTTTTTTTACTCATATATATCAATCCTCTCTTTTTTACCTAATTTTCCCAATATATTATACTATATTTTCAAATAAAAATAAATAGATTTTTCAAAAAAAAATAGGGCTTGTATCACAAGCCCTATCTCTTACTCTTCTTCTGTTTTTTCTTTCCCTTTAATTTCCTCTTTTTCTTCTATTTGCTGAGGCTTTTCAAAGGATTCAGTAGAAACATTATCTGTCAGATTCTTTTTTTCAAAAAGCTTTTTGATTTTTTGCGAAAAATTATTTTTTTCTCCTATTGCTATTAAATCAGACTCCATAGCTCCAATTCCTAGTTCTTTCTCATGCTTTCTAGTTCCAAGTTTAAATCCGTATAAAGCTAATTGCTCTTCCAAATTATTAAAAACAATTTTCCAAATTTCATTAGCTATGTTTGGATAATTTTCTTCTAAAGCTTTTTCTTTTTCTTCTTTGAATACTTCTTGTCCTATTTCTTGGATACTACTGTACTGCACAGGAATAAAACGATTTTCCCAATATTCCCATTGATTTTGCTCTACCTTTTTTTCGAGCATTTCGAAAGTCCGTTTCTCAATTATTTGAGATACATTTTTAATCCATTCGTTTCTTTCTTGAATCATATCTGACTCTTTTTTCATATCTGTTTCCTCCATTTTTCTTTTGTATGAGCCTTAAAATTATTTTCGACTCATTTCTTTGCGTTACTGCCATATTATATCACATTATGTTACCTTTTGCAATTTTTTTATATAAATATTTTAAACAGGACTTGCAACACTGCAAATCCTGTTTTAGCCAAACAATCCTCTCTTTTTTATAGGAGGTTGTTCATTCATAGTTTTAGCTAATTTTTCTAGCAAATCTCTTTGTTCCTTATTTAATCTTTTTGGAGTTTGAACTGTAACAGTAAACACAAAATTTCCTCTAGCAGAAGAATTTAATGAAGTAAATCCTCTATCTCTTATAGTAAATTTGGTTCCTGTTTGAGTTCCTTCTGGAATAATATAATTTTCCACACTACCATCAACCATTGGTATTTTCAAATTTGCTCCTAGTGTTGCTTGTGTAATTGTTATTGGCACTTCACACATTACAGTAGTTCCTTGTCTTGTATATACATTACTTTTTTTCATTTTTATAGTTATGTATAAATCGCCTTTAGGTCCACCTTTTTCTCCAGGTTCCCCCTCTCCTCTTAATACTACTGTTTGATTATTATCTATACCTGCTGGAATTTTAACTTTTATTTTGGCTTGTTTTCTAACAGTTCCCTTTCCTTTGCAATTATCACAAGGTTCTTTTATTATTTCACCAGTTCCATGACATGCTGTACAAGTTCTACTTGTTTGCATTTGTCCAAGTATTGTATTTTGAACTTGTCTTACTGTTCCTGTTCCATTACATGTTGGACATTTTGTAACAGATGTACCTGGTCTTGCTCCTGAACCATGACAAATACTGCAAGTTTCTGGTCTTGTAATAGATATTTCTTTTTCTACTCCTAAAAAAGCTTCTTCAAATGTGATGTCCATATTTAAGTTAAGGTCCGCACCTTTTCTAGGTCCACGTTGAGCTTGTGCTCTTGCACCAGTTCTAGCACCTCCACCAAAAATTGATGAAAATATGTCTCCTAAGTCTCCGAAATCTGAGAATCCATCGAAACCAGAAGATGTATATGAATAATAATTTCCTCCACCAAATGGTCCTCCAGCTCCTCCAAATCCTTGAGGATCTGCTGTTCCAAATTGGTCATACATTTTTCTTTTTTGTGGATTTGATAGCACTTCATAAGCTTCATTTACTTCTTTGAATTTTGCTTCTGCTTCTGCTTTATTATCAGGGTTAGCATCTGGATGATATTTTTTTGCCATTTTTCTATATGCTTTTTTTAACTCATCATCTGTTGCTGTTTTTTGAACCCCTAATATTTCATAATAGTCTTTTTTTGCAGCCATCTATTTCACCTCTTTATCCTTCTCTAACATTAAACTTGCAGGCAGATATTCAATTCTGCCTGCCTCTTTATTTTTTTATATATTATTTGTTGTCATCATCTTCTACTTTGTAATCTGCATCATATACTGTTCCGTCATTTCCAGCATTATTTGCATCTGTTCCATTTGCTTCAGTTCCTGCTGCATTTGGATCTACTCCTCCATTTGGATTTGCATTTTTATATAATTGTTCAGACATTTCATAAAATACTTTTGTTAATTTTTCTGTAGCTTCTTTGATGTTTTCTGTATTATTTGAATCAAGAGCTTTTCTTGTATTTTCGATTTCAGCTTCTACTTTAGCTTTTTCTTCTCCACTAATTTTATCTCCTAATTCTCCTAATGTTTTTTCACTATTGTAAATTAAGCTTTCAGCATTATTTTTAACTTCGATTTCTTCTTTCTTCTTTTTGTCTTCTTCAGCATGTGCTTCTGCATCTTTAACAGCTTTTTCAATATCTTCATCTGTTAAGTTTGTTGACGCTGTAATTGATACATTTTGTTCATTTCCTGTTGCCATATCTTTTGCAGATACATGAACTATACCATTTGCATCTATGTCAAATGTTACTTCTATTTGAGGAACTCCTCTTGGTGCTGCTGGAATTCCTGTTAATTGGAATCTTCCTAATGTTTTGTTATATGCAGCCATTTCTCTTTCACCTTGTAATACGTGAACTTCTACTGATGTTTGACCATCTGCTGCTGTTGAAAATATTTGTGATTTTTTTGTTGGTATTGTTGTGTTTCTGTCTATTAATTTTGTGAATACTCCACCATATGTTTCAATACCTAATGATAATGGTGTTACATCTAATAATACTAAGTCTTTAACATCTCCTGATAATACACCACCTTGGATTGCTGCACCAATAGCAACACATTCGTCTGGGTTTATTCCTTTATCTGGTTCTTTTCCTGTTATTCTCTTAACAACTTCTTGAACTGCTGGAACTCTTGTAGATCCACCAACTAATAATACTTTGTGAACATCATTTGCTGTTAATCCAGCATCTTTTAATGCTTGGTTAACTGGTCCAGCTGTTGCTTCTACTAAGTCGTGTATTAATTCTTCAAATTTTGATCTTGTTAATGTTACATCTAAGTGTTTTGGTCCTGTGCTATCAGCTGTGATAAATGGTAAATTGATTTGTGTTTGTTGAACACCTGATAATTCAATTTTTGCTTTTTCTGCTGCTTCTTTTAATCTTTGCATTGCCATTTTATCTGTTGATAAATCAATTCCGTTTGATTTTTTGAATTCGTCAACTAAGTATTTGATTATTGCTTCATCAAAGTCATCTCCACCTAAATGTGTATTACCATTTGTTGCTAATACTTCAAATACACCATCACCAATATCTAGTATAGATACATCGAATGTTCCTCCACCTAAGTCATATATCATAATTTTTTGATCTTGTTCTTTATCCATTCCGTAAGCTAATGATGCTGCTGTTGGTTCATTGATAATTCTTAATACTTCAAGTCCTGCTATTTTTCCTGCATCTTTTGTTGCTTGTCTTTGACTATCACTGAAGTATGCTGGTACTGTAATAACTGCTTGAGTTACTTTTTGTCCTAAATAATTTTCAGCATCTGCTTTTAATTTTTGTAATATCATTGCTGATATTTCTTGTGGTGAGAATTTATCTCCATCAATATCTACTTTTTCGTTTGTTCCCATTTTTCTTTTTATTGATATAACAGTATTTTCTGGATTTGTTACTGCTTGACGTTTTGCTATTTGTCCTACTAATCTTTCTCCATTTTTAGAGAATGCTACTACAGATGGTGTTGTTCTGTTTCCTTCTGCATTTGGTATTACTACTGGTTCTCCTCCTTCCATTACTGCTACACATGAATTTGTTGTTCCTAAGTCAATTCCTATTATTTTTCCCATAATTAATTACTTCCTTTCTTTTACTTTAAGTCAGGTGACACATCTTTATATTTCGTCACATCCACTAGGGATAAGATATGTCCCCTCACCTTGTGAATTAGTGATTACTTTCTTTTCAAGATATACGCTGACTTTATATAATATATTTTTAAAATTAATAACTATTTTATTTTTTAATGCTAATTAGCTACTACGACCATAGAATGGCGTATAACTCTGTTTCCTATTTTGTAACCCTTTCTATATTCTTGCACAATTTCTTGAGCATTTTTATCTGGGTCTTGAACACTACTTACAGCCTCGTGTAAACTTGGATCAAAAGTTTCTCCAACAGCTGGAATTTCTTCAACTCCTTTTGTTTTTAAAACATCTTTAAATTGCTTTAAAACTAGTTCTATACCTTTTTTGTATTCAGCATCTTGTGTTTCAACTTTTAAAGCATTTTCTAGATTATCTACTATTGGTAAAAATACTTCTACAATATCTCCAAGTATCGAATTATATAATGTTTCACGTTCTTTACTACTTCTTTTTTTGTAATTTTCGAATTCTGCCATAACTCTTTTATATCTGTCATTTAATTCATCAAGTTCTTGTTGTTTTGGATCTATTATGCAATCATTTTCTTCTTTGTTTTCAACTTTTTCAACATTTTCTTCTTTATCCATTTTATACCTTCTTTCTTTTAATTTGTATTATTTTCTGAATCATCTTTGTTTAATTTCTTACTAATATATTTCATTACAGAAATTACTTTTGCATAATCCATTCTTTTAGGTCCTATTATTCCAATTGTTCCCAAATCTTTATTTCCTATTCTATGTTTGAATGTTACTACACTAAAGTCTTTTAATTCTTCTTTTTCATTTTCTTCGCCTATATATACATTTATATCTTTTGCAAATCCTGTGTTTAACATATCTGCCATTAGGTCTTTTTCATCTAATATATTTACAAAGTTTTTTGCAACTTCTAAACTATTAAATTCTGGTAGTTCAAATAATTTATTAGCACCTTCTAAATGTACACTTTCTTCTTCTACTACTTTTTTCATTTGCTCAATAATTGGCTTTATTAATTTTACACTATAACTCATTTCTTCTACCAAATACTTTTCTAATGGTTTATCAATCTTCGTTATAGGTTCTCCTTTTAATTTGTTGTTAAACATATAGCTTAGTGTTTGAACTTGATTTTCTGTAATGTCTTCATCAAATTTTATTATTGTTTCTTTTACTAATCCTGAATCTGTTAAGATTACAGCCATCATCATTCTAGGGCTTAATAATACAAATTTTATGTTTTCTATTTTTTGTACTTCTGAACTTGGTCCTATTGAAACTGTTGTATAATGTGTTATTTCTGATATTGTATTTGATGCTATTTTTGTTATTTCTTCTAGTTCATTTACTTTTGTTTCTAACTTTTCACTAATATATTTAATTTCATCTAATGTTATTTTATCTTCTTGTAATAGTTCATCTACATAGTATCTATATCCTTTTGCTGATGGTACTCTTCCTGCTGATGTATGTGGTTTTTCTAAGTATCCCATCTTTTCTAGTTCTGCCATTTCATTTCTTATTGTTGCACTGCTACATTCTAGTCCTTCCATGTTCATTATTGCATTTGAACTTACAGGTTCTGCTGTTTGAATATATTCTTCTACTATTGCTTGTAATACTCTTTTTTTTCTTTCTTCTAACACTTTTTATTCCTCCTTAATTTTTAGGAATTGTTAGCTTGCTTTTAGCACTCTGTTTGTCTGTTTGCTAATTTCGTATATTATGATACTATACTTTTTAGCACTTGTCAAGTGTTTTTGCTAATTTTTTGTATTTTTTTACATTACACTTCATAACTAAATTTTATTTATTTTAGAAAATTAATAATATATTGTTTTTGAAATACCGCGTAAGCGACCAAATGAGCCAAACGAATGCGATATGGAGCAATCTACATACTATTAATTTTAATATGAAGATTGCGACACCAAGGTATAAAAAAACAATATATTATTAATTTCTAAATGCAACATTCTATAAGTTATGAATTGCAACTATAAAAGCTGTACTAAAATATATCTAGTACAGCTAAATTTTATTATAAATGTAAAACTCTAGACTTAATTTCTTTAGTCTTTCCAACATTCCAGAAATTCTCTCCTAAATATCCACAAGTACGGCGAACAACATTTAATTTTGAATGATCTTTATTTCCACATTGTGGGCATTCCCATTCATTATTATCATTAATAATCATTTCTCCATCATATCCACATACTTGGCAATAATCAGATTTTGTATTAAATTCTGCATATTGAATATTATCATAAATATATTTAACAACCTCTTCAAGAGCTTGTAAATTATTCTTCATATTTGGAACTTCCACATAAGAAATAGCTCCACCTTGAGACATTGGTTGGAATTCACTTTCAAATTTAAGTTTACTAAATGCATCGATTTTTTCTCTAACATCAACATGGTATGAATTTGTATAATATCCCTTATCTGTTACATCTGGAATACTTCCAAATTTTTCTTTGTCTATACGAGCAAATCTATAGCATAAACTTTCTGCTGGTGTTCCATATAATGCAAATCCAATATTAGTTTCTTTTTTCCATTTTTCAATTGTTTCATTTAAATGTTTCATAACCTTTATTGCAAAATCATGTCCTTCTTTTGTTGTATGAGAAACACCTTTCATCAATTTTGTAAGTTCATATATACCAATATATCCTAATGATATACTTGAATATCCACCATATAAATATTTATCTATTTTCTCTCCTTTTTCTAAACGAGCAATAGCTCCATTTTGCCAATGAATTGGTGAAATATCTGATTTTGTTCCTACTAATGCATAATGTCTACACATTAATGCTTCTTTACAAATTTCTAGTCTTTCATCAAATAATTTCCAGAATTTTTCTTCATCACCTTGTGATATTATTCCTATTTGTGGTAAGTTGATACTTACAACACCTTGATTAAATCTTCCTTCAAATTTATAATTTCCATTTTCATCTTTCCAAGGTGCTAAGAAACTTCTACATCCCATTGGGCTAAATACATTTCCTTCATAATTTTCTTTCATTTTCTTTGCAGAAATATAATCTGGATACATTCTTTTTGCAGAACATTTTACTGCTAATTTTGTCAAATAATCATATTTTCCACCTTTTAGACAGTTATGTTCGTCTAATACATATATTAATTTAGGAAATGCTGGTGTTACATATACTCCAACTTCATTTTTAATTCCTTCAATTCTTTGTTTTAAAACCTCTTCTATTATCATTGCATTTTCTTCTATATATTCATCATCTGGCTCTAAATGTAAGAATAGTGTTACAAATGGTGATTGTCCATTTGTTGTCATTAATGTATTTATTTGATATTGAATTGTTTGTACACCTGCTGAAAGTTCTTCTTTTACTCTATCTTTTACCATATCATCTATTACTTGTTTAGGAAGTTTGCCACCATATTTTTCTGTTAATTTCTTTTGAAATTTATCATGACTTCTTCTTAAGTATTTTCCTAAATGTTTCATATCTACTGATTGTCCACCATATTGGTTACTTGCAACTGCAGCTATTATTTGAGTTGTTACTGTACATGCTACTTGGAAACTTTTTGGGCTTTCTATCATTTTTCCATTCATTGCAGTTCCATTATCTAGCATATCTCCTATATTTATTAAGCAACAATTGAATATTGGTTGTACATAATAATCAGCATCATGGAAATGTAAGATTCCGTCTTCATGTGCTTTTGATATTTTTTCTGGTAATAACATTCTTCTAGTTAAATCTCTTGAAACCTCTCCAGCAATATAATCTCTTTGCGTTGAAGCTAACATTGTGTTTTTATTTGAATTTTCTTCTGCTAATTCTTTATTTTCGTTTCTGATTAATCCTAATATTGATTCATCTGTTGTATTTGATTTTCTTACTAATGCTCTTGTATATCTATAAACTATATATTTTTTTGCTAATTCATATTTATCAAATTCCATTAATTTTTCTTCAATTACATCTTGAATATCTTCAACTAGCATTCTCTTTTTACCTAAGTCTTCAATATATTCAATAATTTCATCAATTTCTTGTTTTGTAGCTTTTTCTTTTCCTCTTACTTCTTTGTTTGCTTTTTGAATTGCAACTTCTACCTTGTGTCTATCAAAATCAATTGTTCTTCCGTCTCTTTTAATAACTTTCATCTTACCCCATTTCCTTTCTTCAATAAAAGCTTTTATTTTCAGCCATTTGTACGCTTTTGTTACTTTTGTTTTTATTTATTGTACGTTCTCATTATACATTTATTTTTTTAAAAAACTGTTGCAAAAGCGACAAAAATGAAATATAATATTTTCAAAATCTCATAATTTTTGGTATAATTATTATGTTGAATTTTGTAACTTTTAGTACATAAGATTTTGATAATTTGGAGGCTTTTTTTATGGATACTAATTTCGACAAAAAAAATTTTATAGAAAATTTCAGACATAGTTGTCATAGAGTTCAAATAAAAAAATTTGATAAAGGTGATACTGTGACAACATATATAGAAAAACGTAATCAACTTTGTATAGTACTTTCAGGTGAAGTTGATTTAATCAGATATGATGTTAACGGAAATAAAACTATTATTAGTCATTTTGTTGATAGTGATGTTTTTGGTGAAGTTTTTTACCCTGCCAATACAAATAATGAGCTTTTTGCAGTTGCACATAAAAACTCAGAAATTTTATTTTTTACATATGACACCCTACTTACTAAGTGCAGACGTAATTGCGATTTTCATAAGACACTTACTAGTAACTTAAGTGAACTTTTTTTGAATAATATTATAGAATTAAATTTGCGTATTGAATTGCTTACAAAAAGAACAACTAGAAGTAAAATTCTTTCTTATTTCGATATTTTATCTAAAGGTTCTTTGCAAAAAACTTTTACTCTTCCTTTTTCTTATACTGATTTAGCAGACTTTTTAAGTGTTGATAGAAGTGCTATGATGAGAGAATTTAAACTTTTGGTTGATGATGGTTTTATTATAAAAAACGGAAGTAAGATTACTTTGCTATATTAAAAAAGTTGCCAAAAAGAACAATTTTTTGGCAACTTTTCTTTTTTATTATTTGTCATTCGTTATATTTCCATCGCCATTAACAGGAATAGTTTCTCCTAAATACTTTGGTTGTGGCTTAAATATACATTTTATAAAATCTTTGTCTCTTGCTATTATTTCTCTAGCTTCTCTATATGTTGCTCCAACATATTTTCTTGGATCAGAATTCACACCATATGCTTCAATTCCTAATTGTTTTGCAATATACAAAGCTCTGTATAAATGATATTTTTGCGTTACTATAACTACCTTATTAGCTTCAAAAACATCTTTAGCTCTATACATACTTTCATAAGTTGAAAAGCCTGCATGATCCATAAATATATCTTCTGATCTAACTCCTTGTTTTATCGCATATTCTTTCATTATATTTACTTCATCATAATCTTCTTTTCCATGGTCTCCGCTCATAATAATCTTAGAAGATATATTTTGATTGTATAATGAGATAGCTTCTTTTAATCTATCTTCAAGCATTGGGCTTGGTTTATCTCCCCATATTCCAGCTCCTAAAACTATTATACAATCTATATTCTCCAACTTAGAATATTCATATTCATCCAAAATTTTATTCTTTGTAACTATTTTTACAAAGCTGTTTATGCTTAAAATAATCACTATAAAAATTAATACTAACATAATTATATATTTAACCATCTTTTTCATAACAAACCTTTCTTAATCCTTTTATTATTATCTCTTTTATATTTTTTATTTTAACATATAAAAATTGTTATATCAATAATTAATTCTAATGTTATAAATCTTACATTTTAGCATACATATGTATAAAAAACGGAGGAATTATATGAAAAACTCAAAAACAATTTATTGTATGATATTATTCTTATTATTGTGTTCATTCACACTTTCTTGCTTTAGTTTTACAGATAACTATACTTGGTCTGTAGTAAATCCAACATTAGCCACATCATCTTCTTTGTCGGAAAATACTGATATTTCAAATAACAATTTTTTAAATTTAGATGTAGGTTCAGCTATTTTAATTGAGCAAAATACTGGTCAAATATTATATGAATACAATATTCACGAACGTTTGCACCCTGCAAGTGTTACTAAAATAATGAGTCTTCTACTTATTATGGAAGCTTTAGATTCAGGAAAAATAACTCTTGATACTCAAATCCCATGCAGTAGTAATGCTGCTAATATGGGTGGTTCACAAATTTGGCTAGACACCACTGAAACATTAAGTGTTAATGATATGCTAAAAGCAATTGCCGTTGTTAGTGCTAATGATTGTGTCACAGCAATGGCCGAATATCTTGGTGGGACTGAGGAAAATTTTGTCCAAATGATGAATACTAGAGCAAAAGAACTTGGCATGAATGATACTACATTCAGAAACTGTCATGGACTTGATGAAGATGAACATCTGACATCTGCATATGATATAGCTCTAATGTCAAGAGAATTATTGATGAATCATCCCTCTATCACTAATTATTCGACAATTTGGACAGATACTTTAAGAGATGGAAAATCAGCTCTTTCTAATACAAATAAATTGGTCCGTAACTATTCTGGATGTACTGGTTTAAAAACAGGTTCTACCTCACTTGCATTATTTAATCTTTCAGCTTCTGCAACAAGAGATGATTTATCTTTAATTGCAGTTATAATGAAATCTCCAACTTCTGCTCTTCGTTTTAGCAATGCAAGTACTCTTTTAGATTATGGATTTAATACTTATTCTTATAAATCATTTGGCAATCAAAATGACATTGTAAAGAACATTAATGTAACAAAAGGAATTTCAACAAATGTAAATGCAGTCTACGAAAGCTCTCCATCATTTCTTGTAAAAAAAGGCGAAGAATCTAATATAACATATGAAATTTTTTTGAAAGACTCAATTCAAGCTCCTATTGAAAAAGGTGATCAACTTGGAACAATTACCTATTCTTTGAATGGTACTAATATTTCAACTGTTAATTTGGTTGCAGAAAATACTGTCGAAAAAATAGATTTACTAAATATGGCAAAATTTATTTATAATAAATGGTTTAATCTACTTAGAACATAAAGTTACAATTCGCAACTTGTAAATAATTTTATAAGACCTATATACTTTAACAGTGAATTTGCAGAAATTTTCCAAAAACACTTGTATTTTTATAAATAGTATGATAAACTTAGTAATAGTCATGTTTATAAAATAAAAATAGGAGGTGTATTTAATCATGGCAAAATGCGCAATTTGTGAAAAAACAGCAATTCATGGAAATAAATTAAGTATAACTCGTTCTCATATAAGTAAAAGAGCACCACGTACTTGGAAACCAAACTTAAGAACAGTAAAAGCTAATGTTGATGGAGAAATCAAAAGAATCCATGTATGTGCAAAATGTTTAAAAAACGGAAAAGTTAATAGAGCATAGAAAAAACGCTTAAATACAAAGCGTTTTTTCTTTTGGTTAAAAAGGTCCATCCTTTTTAACACTTAATCTTATTATTTCATCCATATTATCATCTTCTGCAACCTTATTTTTCCTTATTGCCCCACACTTTTTACATCTAAACACTATAACATATCCTTTTTTAGAATTAGTCTCAATTCCAATAGGTTCTAATATTCCATGACATGTTTCAGCTCTATCACCTGGATTAATATCCAAATGTTTAGAATGTAAGCAATATGGGCAATGGTTCCTACAAGTATATCCCAACTTCGGAACCTTTTTGCCACAGTTCTCACATATAAACTCTTCATCAATCTTTGTAAACTTACTTTTTTCTAACATTTCACTCTCCTCTTATAACAAAGGTACCGATAAGAACCGGTCCCAACGGTACCTTTATCCTTTAAAGTCACCTCCCCCAAGGAATTCCTTTAATAATGAATTTCTTGGAACAATATCTTTAGAAATTGGCTCAAAATAACGTAATATCTCCAACAATCTTTGTGCTTCTGCATATTCTGGTTCGTCATTTGCTATTTTTTCTAATAATGGCATTGCCTCATTTTTTAGTACTCCTAATTCATAAATTAAAGATGTGTTAAATATGCTGTCAGCTTCTTCTTGGAATGGGAATATATTTTTTTCTTCTCCTCTATTTACATTATTCCAAGTTGCAATTGTGTCTTTTGCTGAATATCCTCTAAATTGATTATCTCTAACTATTCTTCTTATTAATCTTGTATCTGTTGTAGAAATTCTATTAAAAGCATCCATATTAAGTACTGTTAATGCACTTATATAAATCTTATACTTTTGTTCTTGAGGTATTCTTTTAGTTAATTCATCATTTAAACAATGTATTCCTTCTATTACCAATACATCATCTTTTTCTAATTTGATTTTGTTTCCATTATATTTTTTTGTGCCTTCATGAAAATCAAATTCTGGCATTTCTACTTCTTCACCATTTAATAATGCTAATAAATGTTTATTAAATAATTCTATATCTATAGCGTGAATACTCTCAAAATCATATTCACCATTTTCGTTTCTTGGAGTTTCTGATCTTTCTACAAAATAGTTGTCTACTGATATTGTTACAGGTCTTAATCCATTTATTTTTAGTTGAATTCCCAATCTTTGTGCAAATGTTGTTTTTCCTGAAGATGATGGTCCTGCTATTAAAACCATTTTTACGCCATTTCTTTTTGCAATTTTGTCTGCTATTTGCGAAATTTTCTTTTCATGTAATGCTTCTGATAATAAAATCAAATATCTTATCTTATCTTCTTTTACTGTTTTGTTTAATTTATATACTGTTCCAACATTTAGAACTTTATAAATTGTTTCATATTCTTGTAAAGCCCATAATAGTTTTTTGGTTTCTTTAAATTCTGGTAATACATTTACATTTTGTGTGCTTGGGTATCTTAATAAAAATCCCTTACTATATTTTTTTAAATCAAAAACTTTTGTAACTCCTGTATGTGTTGCAATTGTTTCATAAATATAATTAAAGTAATCATCACAATAATACATATGTATATTTTGATTTTCTTCTATATCAAATTGTAGTCTTCCTTTTGATGTATTAGTGTGTGTATAGAACTTTTCGGCCTCTTCTCTTGTCATTGTTCTTTTTTCTATTTTTAAATCTTGTTCTATTATTTCTTGCATTTTTGCTTTTACTTTTTCTAACATTTCTTCTGTTACTTCTACATTATCAATGTCGCAATACATAGAATTTGATAATTGATAGTTTACAGTTATGTATGCATTTGGATATGTATGCCAAAATGCTTTTCCCATTATATATGTTAATGTTCTTCTATATATTTTCATTCCTTCTTTAGAATTGATATCTATTAATTCTATTTTTCCTTCACTTGATACAACATCATCCAAATTTTTGTATTCATTATTATATTTTGCTCCAACTACTGGATATTCACTTTTTTCTATTTGTTCTTTTAATAGTTCTGATATTTTTCCTTCCATATTTTTCTTCCTTTCTTGCTTTAGTATATTTTTGAACACTCCTATTCTACTATATATTTATTTAAAAATCAAGAAAAAGAACTATGTCATTTAATAATTTGCATAGTTCTTCCTTTTATTTTATTTATTTTTCAAATAATAATGTCTTATAGGTTTTAAATTATCGTCTAATTCATAACAAATTGGATTACCTGTTTGTAATTCAAGTTTAATAACATCTTCATCACTCATACCATCTAAATATTTTATTAAACCTCTCAAGCTATTTCCATGAGCTGTAATTATAACTCTTTTTCCCTTCTCTAATTCAGGCTTTATATCAGTATCCCAATATTCAACAACTCTTTTAATTGTATCTACTAAGTTTTCTGTTTTTGGTAGTTCTTCTTTAGTTAAATCTTTATATTTAGGATCATTACCTGGATATCTTGGATCTGTTTCTTCTAATTCTGGTGGTCTTACATTTGTACTTCTTCTCCATAATAGTACTTGCTCTGCGCCATATTTTTCTCTTGTTTCATCTTTATTTAATCCTTGTAAAGCACCATAATGTCTTTCATTTAGTCTCCAACTTCTTTTTATTTCTATATTTTCTTCGTCCATTTCTTTTAATATATAATCAAGTGTATCTTCTGCTCTTTTTAATACAGATGTAAAAGCTATATCAAAATGAAATCCTTGTTCTTTCAAAACCTTTCCTGCTTCTTTTGCTTCTTTGATTCCTTGCTCAGACAATTCAACATCTGTCCAACCTGTAAATTTGTTTTCTAAATTCCACATGCTTTGTCCATGTCTAACTAATATTAATTTAATCATTTTTATCCCTCCGTATTTCTATTCATTTCCTTTTAAACTTGTAACCATATCAATCTTATCAACTTTTTTAGCTAATATTTTAGAAAATATATAAGATACAATAAAAGTTCCAACTATAGCAAATATATATGATAACAGTTTGATATGACTGCTAAAATCATAAGTTTCTGCTAATGCCATTTTAAAAATAAAGCTTGTCATATAATATCCTAATGGAAGTCCTAGGATAATTGATATTATTGTTATCCAATTATTTTGTTTTATGTATATTTTCTTTATTTTTGAATTTTTAAACCCAAGCACTTTTAGTGTAGCAAATTGATATTGTTTTTCTGTAAATGACAATATTCCTAAATTGTATATTATTACTCCTCCTAAAATTGATGCAATAACAATTAATAATATAATCATAGTTTTCATTGTGTTAATCATACTATTCATACCGTCTTCTAATGCTTGTTTGTCTTGTATTATTTCTACTCCATTAATTTCTTTAATATTGCTTAAGTCTTTATTTGTATAAACAGCATCTGGCTTATATTCAATTCCTAAAGATTCTAGATATTTTCTAGTCATTTTTATATTTTGATTTTGTGGATCTCTGTCAAATCCAACTATTTCGCTTTCATAATATTTGTCATCTCCATAAATATGCCAAGAAATTTTATCTCCTATTTTATATCCTTTGTTTTTAGCTAATTTTTCTGTAACATATACTCCATCATCTGAAGAAAGCTTCATAAATTCTCCATTATGTTTTATAAATCTTACATAACCATTACTATCATCTACAAATATGTTATTTGCTTCTCTAGTATCTCCATTTTTGACTTCTATTCCTAGAGTTTTAGAAGTATTATTTCCATATTCAGCTGTTATTTTATCTAACACATCTTCTGTATATTCACTTTTTAAAGTTAATTTATAATCAAAATTATATAATTTTTCAAATTGTGTGTCAATAAAATTTTTCATTGTGTCTAGCATTCCAAATGCACATACTAAAAGCATACAACATCCCGCCATACCAGCAATTCCCATAAGAGTTCTCATTTTATTTCTTATAATATCTCTCATATTCCATTTTGAAGAAAATCCCATATTTTTAAATATTCCTTTTGTTGTAATATTCAAACTATTTTTCTTTATATTTGGCATTTCTGTTCTTAATGTTTCTGCAGGACTTTCTTTTAATTCGTTTCTACATGTGATATATGTAACAAGTGATACTATAAGCACTACTACTATTGCAACTAAGAAACTACTATTTGAAACTGCTGCTTTTCCATTTGGAACTTGAAAATATGACATTTCCATACCAATAAATAAGTTTCCTATAAAAAGTGGGCCTACTATTAATCCTACTATTGCTGCAAATGTTGCAATCCAAAATCCATAACCAACATAATGATTTGTTATTTTTGTTTTCTTAAATCCTAATGCTTTTAATGTTCCTATTTGTATTCTTTGCTTTTTTACCACTCTTGTCATTGTTGTAATAACAGATAAGATTGCTATAAATAAGAATAGCCCTGTAAATACTCCTACATATGTCTCTCCTTCTTCAATTTCATTTTGATAAGACGCATACGAAAACTCATCTTTTATGTCTGTTACCGCAATTGCATCTTTTACTTTATCTTCTATTTCATTTTTTACATAGTTTTTGTTTTCTTCATTATCTATATCTACCATCACATAATTATATATGGACATATTTTCTGGCAATTCTTTTGTTGACAAATAGCAAAACCCATAATCAATATGATTTGGGAATATTGCTGATTCATCTTTTATGTCATAAACATGGTCTGGAATATTTACAAGTCCTATGATTTCTTCTTCTAAAGTCATTTTGTCATATTTTATTTTGATTGTATCTCCAACCTTTAAATTGTTATGATTTGCATAATATTCGTCAAGCCATACTCCTTTTGTTTCTTTGTTAAATGCTTTTCCATCTGCAACATAAAATTTTGATATCTCATCTGACTCTATAAAATTTATTTGCAATGTTCTGTCTTCTTCTGATTCCATTGTTCCTGTTACAGTTAGTTTTCTTTCTGCATTTTTTACATGTTCTATATTTTTGATAGTTTCTAAATCTTTATCTGTGAAGTTTTGACCTACTACGTCTAAATCTTGTAAATTATTCTCACTATAAAAAACATTTGCAGTATTTTGCATACCTTCCATATAAGACCTTACACCTGCATATACCATTACCCCTAAAAATATCATTAAAAATATTGTGATAAATTGCGATAAGTTAAGTCTTATATCTCGAAACATTTTTCTTTTTAACATTACCAATTTACCTCCTCAATATTTTTTGGTTGATTATTTATTTCATTGCTTTCTACTCTTCCGTTTTTTAGTCTTATTACTCTATCAGCAACTTCTGCAATTAAACTGTTATGTGTTACTATAATTACTGTATTTTCTCCATTATTTGCATCACATTGCTTTTTTAATAATTTTAATACTTCTACACCTGTTTTAGAGTCTAATGCTCCTGTTGGCTCATCACACAATAGCAATACTGGATTTTTTGCTATTGCTCTTGCAATTGATACTCTTTGTTGTTCTCCTCCTGATAATTGGTTTGGAAATTTATTTGCATGTTGTTCTAATCCAACTTCTTTTAAAATTTCTTTTGCATCTTTTGGCTTTTTTACTATGTCATTTATTAATTGTACATTTTCTAATACTGTTAGTGTTGGCAATATATTGTAAAATTGGAATATGAACCCTATGTTTTCTGCTCTATAATCTGTTAATTGGTTTTCATTATAATTAGATATGTTTTCACCATCAACTATTATTTCTCCTGATGTTACTGTGTCCATCCCTCCGTAGCAAATTTAAAAGTGTTGATTTTCCAGCTCCTGATGGTCCAAGTATTACTACAAATTCTCCTTTGTTTATTGTAAAATCTACTCCGCCTAATGCATTGAAACTTTTTTCTCCAATGTTATATGTTTTTTTAACATTTTCAAATTTGATTAGTTCTTTCATTATATCTTCTTCCTTCCCTTTTATTTTTTTCTTGATTATACTTCTTTTACATTTCTCAGTCAATAGAATATGAAAGTTTTTTCATATTTGTGTTTTATAATAAGAAGACTAAGAAATATAATTTTTCATTTCATGGCTCGACTTATTACATTCAAAGTTATATTTCTTAGTATTTGTTACAATTCGCAACCAAATACATATACTCTATTAAAATAATTTTGTAATTTTTCGAACTTTTGTTTACTCTGTGCTAATAATATGTTATACTAATAAACGAGGTGATAATTTATGGCTGATGAAATACACAACAATATTAAAGAAACTGAAAAATTATTAAATACTATTAATACAGATGATGCAATTCAATTTTCTAAATGGACTAAAGAAAAAACAAATTTAAGATATAATGGTAAACTTCCTAAATTTCCAATATATAATAATTTTATTTATTGGTGCAATCTTGGAATAAATATTGGAAGTGAACAAGATAAATTAAGACCTGTTTTAATATTAAAAACTTCTAAAAATTCCGCTACATGTACAGTTCTTCCACTAACAACTAAAAGACTACAAGATGATTTTTGGTTTCATATAGATTTAGAAAAAATTGACTCTACTGTTTTAGTTGAACAGTTAAGGGTTGTTAGTAAAATAAGAATTACGAATCCTTTTAGAAAAAAGGGCTCTTTGGTTACTATTTCACCAAGAGACTGGAATGAAATTAATTCGCAACTTGAAAATTTATATAGGTTAAGACCACTAAATAATGAATAAAATTTTGAATTTTTGCTTGACTTTATGTTACAAAATAGTTTATAATTATATTAATAAAACATTAGTGTCCGTTCTGCAAAGAACGTAATCATTATAATTCCGATAGCTCAAAGGGCTATCGTTTTTTATTGCATATAATCTAAACTTTTTCATATACTATTATTACATTAGTGTCCATAGCCTTATGCTATGTTAGTCATTACGTAAAAGTAGAAAATCTAAAATATTAGTTTTCTACTTTTTTATTGTTCATTTATGAATTTTTGTATTGACAAATACTCTATTTAACTGTATACTCTTGTTATAGTTTTTAATTCATTATTTTTTATTTCAAAATTGTTATATATTTTTTTGTTAAGGAGGTGATTTCCATGGATATTAATGAAAAACTTGATGACATTTTAGCAAATCTTAAAAGTCTTGACTTTAGATTATCTAATCTCGAAACTGAGTTTTATGAAAAATCAACTTTAATTGAATCTTTAAATTCAGCATTTCTAAGACATGAATCTAGACAATTTAAAGATTTAAAAGAAATAAAATCTTCTATAGAAGATTATCTATGTCACAAAAATATTATATTACATCAGCTATTGTCTATTTCTGCAGATGTTTCTATTAACTCTTTAAGGATTTCAAAATTATCTGAAAATTTAACTAAAAATTAATTTCTTCCCCTATACATTAATTCCTATCCCTGTATAGGGGTTATTTTTTTACTTTTCTTGATTTTTCACATTTATGAATGTATAATAAACTCTAAGAGGTGTATAAAATGACAAGAATTCCAACTCAAAAAAGATCAATTGAAAAAAGAAATAAAATAATAGAAAAAGGCTTTAAGCTTCTGTGTGAAAAAGGCTATTATAATACATCAACTCCAGATATTGCAGAAAGTGCAGGAGTTTCAATAGGTATAATTTATCAATATTTTAATGATAAAAAAGACATATTTATAGAAGGTATTAAACAATATTCAAATAGTATAATGTTCCCTATGATTAATGTATTAGAAAGTCAAAAAATTGAAATAAATAATTTTGATAAGCTTTTGAATGCTATGATTGATAAATTTATAGAAACTCATACTATTTCTAAAAAAGCTCATGAGGAGCTTATTGCTATGTCACATTTGGATAGTGATATTTCTGCTATCTTTAAAAATTTTGAATTTGAAACTACTGAAAAAATTGTTACTTTACTTGAAAATAATAATATTCATCTTAAAAATCCTAGAGAAAAAGTTCATATTATTATTAATATGGTTGATAACTTGTGTCATGAGATTGTTTATCATAAGCATCCTCAAATTAATTATGATATTATGAAAAATGAAGTTATTAATATTATTAAAAATATTTTAAAATAGAGCAGAAATTTTTAGTTTCTACTCTATTTTTACTATTGTTATTTAATTATACATTCTTAAGTTCTTTTAACATTTGAGCAATATGATTTTTTCTTATTTCAGTATCTGCATTTAATTCATCAGTTTCTTTTTCATATAATTTACATAGCTTATCAACATCTTCGTCCGACATGTCTTCTTCATATATTTCTCCATTTTCATATTGTTGTTTTAGTTGAAGCAATCTTAATTCTTCTTTATTTTCTTTGATTTGAATATTCTTTATAAAGCTGTCATTTTTATCATTATTTACTATAATATCTTCTTTTTGCAATACTTCTTTCTTTGAAAATATTTTCTTAAAAAAATCACTTATTTTTCTAAAGATACTCTTTTTATAAATTATCAATTCATTGTTCTTCATGAGCTTGCCCTCTTTTCTTTAGTTGTTCTGATACTTGTCTTTCTAATTCTTTTGCTTGATCATTTTTAATTTTTGCAGAATCTCTACTATTTTTAGCACTATTCAATTTTATTTTTTTTGAATTGTATTCTCTATCTAATCTATCTATTATTTTAAAAATCTTTCTATCTTCTTCATTTTGAATATCAGCAATTTCTTGTCCTTGATATTTTTTCATTTTTCTTCTTAATGCATTTAATGCTTGTCCAAGCTTTCTTTCTTCTTCATTCTTTGAGTGTTGGCTTGGCAGTCTTCTATCATATATTTTTTCTTTATCAAATTTAATTTTACACCAATTCTCTATTTCTAATGCATTCTTTAGCGAAGAACTTAATCCATATTCTTTATCTAATTTTCTTACTATTTTTACTATTTTTCTATCTTCTTCACATTCAATTTTTTCTAATTCAATTCCTTGATATTTTTTTATTTGTTTTTTTATTGATCTAAAAGCTTCACCTAACCTTTTTTCCTCTTCATCCTTTGAAATATCATTTGGTAATCTTCTATCCCATATTTCTTTGTCCCCATAATTTAATTTACACCAATCTTCTATTTTTAAAGCATTTTTTAGTGATACACTTAATCCATATTCATCATCTAATCTTCTTATTATCTCTACCACTTTTCTGTCTTCTTTCTCTTCAATTTTTTCTAATTTAATTCCTTGGTATTTTTTTATTTTTTGTCTAATTCTACTTAAAGATTTACCTAATTTTTGTTCTTTTTCAATATTAGAAGTTATACTTGGTAATTTTCTATCCCATATTTCATTATTGCCATAATTCAATTTACACCAGTTTTCTATTTCTAAAACACTTTTTAATGAAGTACTTAATCCATATTCTCTATCTAATCTTCTTACTATTTCTATTACTTTTCTGTCTTCTTCATTTTCTATTTTCTCTAATTCAATCCCCTCATATTTTTTCATTTTTCTTTTTATTGTTTTTAAAGCATTACCTATGTATTTTTCTTCTTCATCTTTTGATATTGTACTTGGCAACTTTCTATTCCATACTTCCTTATCTCCATAATTCAATTTACACCAATTTTCTATTTCTAAAGCACTTTTTAATGAAGTACTTAATCCATATTCTCTATCTAATCTTCTTACTATTTCTATTACTTTTCTGTCTTCTTCATTTTCTATTTTCTCTAATTCAATCCCCTCATATTTTTTCATTTTTCTTTTTATTGTTTTTAAAGCATTACCTATGTATTTTTCTTCTTCATCTTTTGATATTGTACTTGGCAACTTTCTATTCCATACTTCCTTATCTCCATAATTCAATTTACACCAATTTTCTATTTCTAAAGCACTTTTTAATGAAGTACTTAATCCATATTCTCTATCTAATCTTCTTACTATTTCTATTACTTTTCTATCTTCTTCATTTTCTATTTTCTCTAATTCAACTTTCTCATATTTTTTCATTTTATTTTGACGTATACTACTTAAAGCTTGACCTAATCTTTTTTCTTCTATATTTTCAGAAATTTGACTTGGTAATTTTCGATTCCATATTTCTTTATCACCATAATTTAATTTACACCAATTTTCTATTTCTAAAGCATTTTTTAAAGAAATACTTAATCCATATTCTTTATCTAATTTTCTTACCCTTTCTACTGCTTCTCTATCATCTTTATTTTCTATTTTATCTAATTCAGTTTCTTTATATTGTTGCATTCTAATTCGTATATGTTCTAAAGTTCTAGCTAATTTTTTTTCTTCTTCACTATTCGATTTTCTACTTGGCAACTTTCTATTCCATACTTCATTATTTCCATAATTTAATTTACACCAATTCTCTATTTTAGCTATATTTTTAAAAATCGTTCCTCTTAAACTTAATTCAATCTCATCTTTTACTTCAATATAATCTTTTAATATTCCTTCTACTGTAAACGGATCAAACTCTTTTTTACTTCCTCTTGTTTTAGGAATTGGAGGCAACTCCATATCCCATAACTCAATTTCACTAGCTAAATCAATAATTTCTTGTATTCTTGATTTGTCTTCGTCTGTTAAATCTTCAAAATTATCAAATCCATCTAAATACTTACTATATTTACTTTGGATTTTCCTTAATAATGCATAATAATGCTGTTCTTGTTTATTTGAACTCTCTCTATTTGGAAGCATTCCATTATGTACATTTATCCAATCTATTATAATTGTTAAAGCCTCTAAATCATCTATTGGTTCACTATATTCAAATTCTTTCTCTATTTTAACAGCCAAAGAATTATTGGCTAAGTCAATTACAACTGGTCTTTTATCATCTGGTAATGGATTATCTTCATCTAAAGCATATATTGCTCTTCCTAATTGTTGTAAATATAAAATTCTAGAATTTTCATCTAATGCCCTAAACCAAACAATTCCATCTACCCCATCTATATGAAGTCCTTCATTTGCTTTATTCATTACAACCATAAACTTAGTCTCTTCTGAATTATCTGATTCGAATGCCTCTAATTCTTCTTTGTTTTTATCTTTACTATAACTTCCAAGTAATGAATGTAATTGTGGTACAATATCTGTTCCATCAAATACTTTATTTAGATATTCTTGATATGCCTGTATTTTATCTTCACCTGTTTTAGTTCCAATTCTGTTTCCATCTTCATCTTCAATTTCGCCTTGATCTGTTACAGGAATAAATACAATATATTTTCCACCTTTTTTTACATTCTGTCTTAATATCTCTTCTTTTCCAATTCCATTATCAAGATTTTTTCTTGCCTCTTCTTCAAGTTGTTTTCTTGCATCTTCTCCTATTTCATCATCTATTTCTCTATTTAGTTTTTGTCTTAACTCATTATACTTTTGTAATTCTTCTGCTCTTTTAGATTCATCTTCAATATCATCAATTTTTGCTCTCAATTCATCCATTTTACCTGATGAAATCAAATCATATTTGCAATAAACAAGTTTGGGATTTACAACATACCCCATTCTTATTGCATTTTCTAATGTCATATTAGATGCTAGATGTTTTCTTTGCTTTACTTCTTCATCTGTATATCCTAATTTTTTAGCTGTTTCTTCCGCCATGTCTCTTCCATCAGCATCTCTTACAGGTGTAGCTGTTATTCCCAATACCTTTACATCTTCATTTTGATTATCTAATAATCCATCAATTTTTCCTTCCCATTCTTTAGCACCAGTTCTATGTAATTCGTCTAATACAATCATTCCATATTGTTCTTTTATTACTTCCTGCCCTCTTTTAGCAAGTAATCCTGAATATGTTTCAAATGATATATTAGGAAATATTTCTGCAATTATTTCATCTTCTGTTTTTCCAACTGTATTTTGTTTTCCATGTACATATTTTATAATATAATTTTTAATCTGATTTAATATTTCATCTTGAGGAGCTAAATAAAGCATTTTTTCGCCTGGATGTTCCTCAGCATATTTTTGCATTTGTGCTAAAGCAACAAAACTTTTTCCAGCTCCTGTAGGTAAAATTACTTGTGCAAATTTATGGTCTTCAAATATTTTATTTACATTATCATAAGCTCTTTGTTGATAATCTTTCAATCGTATTTCTGTATTTTCTACATCATAATATCCTAAAAATCTTTCAACTAATTCTATATTAATACTATTTTGTAATACATCTTGTCTTGTATTCAGTAGCTGTTCTAAATTACCTTTTTCATATTCTTCATAAAATCCCTGTCTTGTAGCAATATTTAATAAAATTGTTGGTATTTGCTTTGTATCAACTCCTGATTGTCTTAAATTTTCATATATGTCTACACAATTTTTATCTTGTAATCTTTTAATTAGTTCATTTCTTTCAGAAATTTTAAATTCTTCTATTCCTATTTGAGACCAATCATATTGTGATATTATTGCATCTGCATAATATCTTGATTTATCTATTTGCTCATTTTGCTTTCCATATACTTTACTTATAACATTCTGAACATTTGAAAGTCCACCATTTTGTAAAACTTCATCTAGTTCATTGGCTGATAATTTTTTAATTTCATCTACTAATATTTGTTCATCTTTCGCTAAATTTAAATTAACAGATTCACTCAATTTATAACCTTTATTACTTTGCCTTGTTATTATTTTAGGCTCTATTTCAAATCCATTTTCTTCTATGTATTTAATTACTTGCTCATATTTAGGATTATTATTGGTTATCTCTCTTAATTCTTTTGCTAAAGCCCTTGCTGATGCTTGACCTTTGGCTAAATAAAATAAATTTTTAACAATTGAACTAGTCTCTCCATATTCTACTTTTCCATCTGTCAATTCATACATTTCTTCTATTGATATATCATCTCTGGCCTGTGTATCATTTCTTAATATACTATTTTCTGGTATTTCAATTTTCTTACCATCATTTACAAATCGAATTACCTCTCCTTTTAGTTCATCTACAATTTCTTTATCCTGTCCTTCAACTTGCTGTAATAGCCCAAACATATCAACAATTTCTTTTGATATATCTGTAACTCTATCACCTTCAATATCTCCATAATATATTTGTTCACTAGAAGCAAACGCACTTCCTACTGTTTGTATTAATAAATTATTATTTGCTGAATGTGTAATTAATGGTTTCATTAATTTTTTATGTTCTAATACTGTAAGTTTTGCAATTACTTTATTTTTCTCTAATGTTTGCTCTTCATTTAATGATTGCCAACTACTTATTCTTGCATGTGGTGATTTGTATGTTATTCCTCTTTTGGGTCTTGCTTTATTTTTATCTAATTTTTGTGGTGTTTTATATTTGATTTTTATTAATTCTTTAATTTCATCAGATGTTTTGGCAGCATCTATTTTTTGTAAATCATTTAATACTCTCGTAGGTATTTTACCTTCTGCTATTATTTGCTCTACCTGTTTAGCAATTTCGTCTAACATATATTGTCCAGCATTAAATACTTTTTCTCCCATCTCTTTTTTGGGAACTTTTATCATAACATATTTATCACTAAATGCTTCTCCATATGTTCTTGCTACATTTGCATTGCTTGATAATGAGATACAATTTGTTTGTAAACTATAATGCATTTTTATGTGATTATACATTTCTTCTAATGTAACTTTGCTTTCTGCATTCCATCTTGGTTCTTCTTGATGCGTTTCTTCCCATCTTTCTCTGTCTGTTCTTAGTTTTTTATAACTCTCTCCATCTTTGATAATACCTTTTTCTAAATCTTCTATATCTCCTGGCTCTAAAGATCTAAAAAAATAGTAATTTTCTTCATCACTTATTACATTAAATTTCTCTATATCAAACATTTCTTTTCTCATTTATTTCTCCCTAAAAATATATAAAAATTCATTTTGATTATATCATAAAAGATTTTATTTTGTCTTTAAAAAAGAAAATGTTACAGAATTGTAATATTTCTGTAACATTAATATAAATGTTTAACTTGTTGTATAATCCTTTAAAAGTTTCTTTTTTTCTAAATATTCATTGTATAATTTTATATCTAAATGTTTTTTTATGTTTTACTGAAATAACCAATTTGCAATATCATAAATTTGTATACCTTCATATTGATATAAATCATGTCTTGTTCTTGCTATTATAATTTTAGGGTATGCATCTTTTATCTCTAATAATGGTTTTATCTCTCTCTGTAATGTATTTTCGTCAGAAATGTTATCAGATACTTGAATATATATCTTTTCATTTCTTTTTGTTGCAACAAAATCTATTTCTTTATTATACAAAGTCCCAACATATATTTCATATCCTCTACGTAATAATTCAATTGCAACAATATTTTCATATATTCTACCATAGTCCATATTTGTTGTTCCTAGTAAAGCATATCTAAAAGCATGATCTGAAAGATAAAATTTATCTTGTGTACTTAATAATTTCTTTCCTCGTATATCATATCTAGCAACCTTATAAAATGCAAATGCATTACATAAATATTTAATATAATTACTTATAGTTTTATCTGTAATGGCTACATTATTATTATTAAGTACCTTTGTTATATTATTTGAGGAGGTAAGATTTGAAATATTATCCATTAAATAATTATTTAGATTATTTAAAACATCTATATTTCTTATTTTATATTTTTGATTTATATCTCTAACTATTAAAGTATTATAAACATCTGAAATATAATCATATTTTTCTTTTTGTGTTTTATATAAATATGAGCCAGACATTCCCCCTTCTTTAACATAGTTATCAAAAGCTTCTTGAATATTATTATATTGATAATATTCCAAATATTCTTTAAAAGAAAATGGATATACATCAATGCAAAATGTTCTTCCAGTAAATAGTGTTGCTAAATCACTACTCATTAGAAATGCATTAGAACCAGTAATATAAATATCATATTTTTCTAAGGCATGTAAACCATTTATAGCTTTTTCAAATCCTTTACACATTTGAATTTCGTCAATTAATATAAAGTTCCTTTTATTATCTATATATTGCTCCTCAATATAATTATATAAATTATGATACTCCATTAAATCTTCATATATAGGAATATTAAAGTTTACATGAATTATATTTGCGTCATTTATATTTTCAAATATATATTTTTTTAAAGCTTCTAACAATTTTGATTTTCCACTACGCCTAATTCCTGTCAATACTTTGATATCTGGTGTTCCTATAATATTAATTAATCTTTCTAAATAACTATTTCTTTTTATAATTTTCATATAATCACCTCTATAATTATTATATGGTTTTATTCCGAAAAAGTCAATTTTTTTTAACAATTCGTAATAATATTATTAACATATTTTTAAAATTTATACAATAAATAGACTAATATGGTTTTATTATATTTCCTAATCTTCTCCTGCACTAACTAATATATCTGTATCATCAACTTTTAATGCAAAATAAGGTTTATCTTTATCTTCTTCTTTCAAATATAGAATAAAATCGTCATTATAAATAAATTCTCTGCCTTTTTCAAATATAGCATTTTTCAAAGCTTCTATTAAAGCCTCACTTTTTACACTTCCACCATAATTGTTTAACTCAAAATCTATTGTCTGAATCGCCTGTCTAATATACCAATTAGTTCCTTTTATCCATCTTCCACACAATTCATCATAATTTATTTCATCACTAATCTTTATAAATGGTATATTCAAAATATCAATTCTGTTCCATTGTCTATCTCCTGTATATTGTGATTGTTTTTCTAACATCTCTTGATAATTTTCTTCAAAAGACTTGTTTTCACCAGCTGTTCTATATAAGTAAACTTCTTCGTTTTCTTTTGTTTTCAACTTTATTGCAAAATCTTCTTTTGAATTATAGAATAGTATTTCTATATTTTTATTCGCAGTCTGTGCTGTATCTGGTTCAATTCCAAAATATTTTACTTTCTCTTCAGAATTTCCGAATGTATTGTCTTTTAATGTAGGAAATTTTTCTAAATAATTAAATTCTTTTTTTAGCATTGCATATAAAACATATGCCTCTGAATTTCCCCATTCTACTTTGTCTAATATTTTACTATCTTCATTAAATTTTTGTTTTATTCCATTTTCAATTTGACTTTTTAGCTCAAATGTTGCTACACCATGTTTTTTGAAATATGAATTAGGATTTAGTTCATTTACTGTAAATGACTGCTTATTTAATTCATCTGCTAACTCTAAAGGTCCATCTTCGAATTCTATTTTTCCTCCAATAATATCATTCATAAAATCATTCCATACTAGATTAAATGTTCCACACCATACTTTGTTTGTCTCTGTTGATGATAATTTACTTGTATATGTTGGCGTTATTTCTGCTTTTCCTTTTACATTTTCGATAATCTTTATTGTTGCATAAGTAACTCCAGATAATATAAAAGTTGCACATAAAATAATAATACATATTTTTAAAACTTTGTTCATTTCATCATATCCTTTCTTTATTAAAACTTTGTATAATTCTTTTTTGCCTCTATGGATAAGATTTTTGACATTTTGAACAGACATTCCAAGTATTTGTGCTGTTTCTCTATAGGTTAACTCTTCGATTTTTACTAAATATATTACATTTTTGTATTTATCATCTAACATATTTATTGCATTCAATATTTCTTTCCTTTTTTCATTTCTAGTTACAATATCTGCAACATCTTGTTCAACCTGATCTGATTCATTTGAAAAATACTGTTCATTTATTTTTATTCTATTTTTCTCTGTATTTATATGATTATATGCTCTGCTTTTGGCAACCAAATATATATAATATTTGAATGTGTACCCTTGTTTGATTCTATTCTGCATAACATAAATAAACACATCTTGTGTTATATCTTCTGCCCTTTGATAATCTTTAACTATATTATATATAAAATATTGTATTTTCCTCTCATACTTGTTATATAATGTTTCAAAAGCTTCTTTGTTTCCGTCTAAATATTCATTATATAATTCTATATCCAAATCTTTTTCCATATTTTTACCTGCTTTCATATATACAAACAGTTGAAATTTTAAAAAGTTTCAAAATATTACGTTTTTTATTGCTTTTTTTATATTTGTATCATAAAAAATAAACATTATCAACTTTTTTACTTATATGTAAAAAGAAAGCCCTTTTAAAGACTTTCCTTTTTACTAATTTATTGCACTAACATTAACATATAACATTTAACGAAATGGTATGACTTATTACTCGCGCCAACCACAATCGAGAACATTTAAATCATCACAACTTTATTTTGTTCCAAGCTTTTTTGAACATCAATAACCCTTTGGTTTTCAGAACCTCTCCACTCAAGTTTTGGATTATGTTGTTCATCAACATATTGACCATCAACAAGAACATCCAAATACTTAACTACATCTTTATCTTTTAAATCTTTATCAAACTTGAATCCAGACCAAGCCCAAACATTTTTCTCTGGATATCTTTCTTTAAAAGCTTTAGCAAGTTTAGTAGTACCATTAATGTTTTTAGGATGCATTGGTTCACCACCTAAAATAGATAAACCTTCTACATTTTCATTATCACATAATTCTAAGATTCTATCAATTGTGCTATCATCAAAATCTTTACCACCATTAAAATCATGTGTTTCAGGATTAAAACAATTTTTACAATTAAAGCTACATCCTTGCATAAATATTGATACTCTAACACCTGGACCATTAGAAATATCCATCTTTCTTATTTTATTATATTTCATTTTACTCATCATCCTTATTATCAATGTGAAGTACTCTTTCTTTTATCTCTTGAGTTCTTCCTTTATTCCAGAAATTACTTCCAATATACCCACAAGTTCTTCTAGCAACATTTAATGTATTATGATCTCTATTTCCACAACTTGGGCAATACCATTCCAAATTTTCATCTATTAATATTTCTCCATCAAATCCACATTTTTGACAATAGTCTGATTTAGTATTTAATTCAGCATACATTATATTATTATATATAAATTTAATTATTTGAAGCACTACTTCTATATTGTCTTGTAAGTTAGGTGTTTCTACATAAGATATAGCACCACCTGGACTTAATTTTTGGAATTCACTTTCTAGTTTTAATTTAGAAAATGCGTCAATTTCTTCAAATACAGGAACATGATAAGAATTTGTTACATAATCTCTATCTGTTATTCCTTCAACTGTTCCAAATCTTTGTTTTAAACATTTTGCAAATTTATATGTTGTAGATTCTATTGGGCTTCCATATACACTATAGTCTATATCTTCTTTTTCTTTCCATTCTTGACATTTATCATTTAATTTTTGCATTACTTCTAGAGCAAATTCTTCTCCTTCGCCATGATCTGTATGACTATGTCCTGTCATGTATTTTACACATTCATATAGTCCTGCATATCCTAATGAAATTGTTGAATAACCATGGTGTAACAATTTATGAATAGATTCACCCTTCTCAAGCCTTGCTAAAGCACCATGTTGCCATAAAACTGGTGCAACATCACTTGTTACTTTACTTAGTCTTTCATGTCTTAATTGTAATGCTCTGTGGCATAGTTCTAATCTTTCATCAAATATCTTCCAGAATTTATTCATATCTTGTTTTGAAGAAAGTGCAACATCTGGTAAATTTATTGTAACAACTCCTTGATTAAATCTTCCATAATATTTTCCTTTACCTTCAACATAGTTCTTAGCTTTTGATATATTTCCAATGCTCATCATTCTGTCTGGTGTAAGGAATGATCTACATCCCATGCATGGATAACAATCTCCCTCACCTTTTTCATTTATTTTTAATTCTTTCATTACTTTTTCTGATATGTAATCTGGTACCATTCTCTTTGCTGTACATTTTGCTGAAAGTTCTGTTAAATACCAATATTTGCTGTCTTTGTTTATATTGTCTTCTTCAAGAACATATAAAAGTTTTGGAAATGCTGGTGTTATATAAATTCCTTTTTCATTTTTGAATCCTTGTATTCTTTGTTTCAAAAATTCTTCAATTATCATTGCTAATTCGTCTTTATATTCTTCTGTTTCTCCTAAATACATGCATACTGATAAAAATGGTGCTTGTCCATTTGTATTTGTCATTGAATTTACTTGATAATTAAATGTTTGAACTCCATCTTCTACTTCTTTTCTTGTATCTTGCTCAGCAAATTTTTTACAGTCTGCCTCTTTTAGATTTCTTGCTTTATATTTCTGATAATATTTATTATAACTATCTCTTACAAAAGGTGCTAAATGTGAAAGTGAGACTGTTGCTCCACCATAGCTTGATGATGTTACTGCAAGTATTATTTGTGTTGCTATTGTTGCTGCTGTAATAAATCTGTGTGGTTTTTCTATCATTACTCCATTTATAATTGTTCCATTTTGTAGCATATCATCTAGATTTATAAGTTCACAATTGTGCAAAGCATTTTGTGCAAAATAGTCTGCATCATGAAAATGTATTATTCCTTCATCATGAGCTTTTACAATATCTTCTGGAAGTAAAAATCTTCTTGTTATATCTGTGCTTGTTATTCCTGCTAGATAATCTCTTTGTGTTGTTACCACTTTTGCATTTTTATTAGAATTTTCATTATTCCAATATTCACTTTCTCCTTCAATTAATTCTTTTATTGATTGATCTGTTGTATTTGCTTTTCTAACAAGTTCTCTTGTATATCTATATGTAATATATTTTTTAGCTAATTGATATTTTTCAAGTTCCATTAATTTTTGTTCTATTATATCTTGAATGTCTTCAACTAGCATTCTTTTTTTATCTAAACTTTCTATATATGCTATAACTGTGTGTATATCTTCATCTGTTGCTCTTTCTTTTTTTCTTACTTCTTTATTGGCTTTTTTTATTGCTATTTCGATTTTTTCTGAATTATAGTCAACTGTTTTTCCATCTCTTTTTAT
>CAKPHD010000003.1 GCA_934155625.1 uncultured Clostridia bacterium | reverse complement strand
CTACAAGGAGAACTTTCCTACTATATAAAAAAGCTACCTTAATATAGGTAGCTTTTTTGAAATATACTAACAAGAAAAAAGTAAAATTAAAATGCAAATACTTACGATTATTGCACGAGCATAATTAAATGCCTGTTCCGCTTTTTCCCTTTTGCTAATATTTCTTTTGTACATTGGTGTATCCTCCTTAAGATGTTTATTCTTATAAATTGTACCACATTTAACATAAAAATGTCAAATTCACAATTTGTTCACAATTATTTTGTATAATAAAATCGAGTTTTGATAACTTGAAAAAAATTAACAATTATGATATATTAGCCCAAAGAATTGAAAAATGTTTAAGGATAAGGAATGAGAAAAATATGAGTAAAATAGTACATATAGGAATGGACGTAGGTTCAACAACAGTAAAAATAGCAGTAATGAATGAAAATTTAGAAGAAATATATACATCATATGAAAGACATTATTCAGATACAAAAAATACTGTATGTAAGGTACTAGAAGAATTAGTAGAAAAATATAAAGACAAACAATTTACAATAGCATTAACAGGTTCAGGGGCAATGAGTACAGCAAGATTTTTAGATGTACCATTTATTCAAGAAGTAGTAGCATGTAAAAGAGCAGTAGAGAGATATATACCACAAACTGATGTAGTAATAGAACTTGGCGGAGAAGATGCTAAAATAATATATTTTGGAAAATCAATAGAACAACGTATGAATGGAACATGTGCTGGTGGAACAGGTGCATTTTTGGATCAAATGGCATCATTATTAAATACAGACACAGCAGGTTTAAATGAATTAGCAAAAGGATATCAAACAATATATCCAATAGCTTCAAGATGTGGAGTTTTTGCAAAAACTGATGTACAACCATTATTAAATGAAGGTGCAGCAAAAGAAGATATAGCTGTATCTATTTTACAGGCAGTTGTAAATCAAACAATATCAGGTCTAGCTTGTGGAAGGCCAATTAGAGGAAATGTAGCATTTTTAGGTGGTCCACTTACATATTTGCCAGAACTAAGAAAAAGATTTGTAGAAACATTACACTTAACACCAGAACAAACTATAGTACCAGAAGAAGCACACTTATTAGTTGCAAAAGGTGCTTGTTTAGATGCAAAAGACATGAACCCAATTAGTGTGGAAAAATTAAAAAGCAAGATACAAGTATTAAGACAATCTCATGATACAACAACACAACCACTAAAGCCGTTATTTACAACAAATGCGGAATATGAAGAATTTAAAACAAGACATGACAAAGACAAAGTAGAAAAAAAGCCTTTATCAGAACATAAAGGAGATTGTTTTATAGGAATAGATGCAGGTTCAACAACATCAAAATTGGTTGTGACAGATAGAGATGGAGCATTATTGTATTCAGCATATCAAGGAAATGGTGGAAAACCACTTGAAAGCATTATTGAGATGCTAAAAAAACTATATTCTGTTATGCCAAAAGATGCAGTAATACGTTATAGTGGAGTTACAGGATATGGAGAAAAATTAATACAAACAGCATTAAATGTAGACTTAAATGAGATAGAAACAATAGCACATTATACGGCAGCAAAGAAATTTGAACCAAAAGTAACAAGCATTGTTGATATTGGTGGACAAGACATGAAATATATCAAATTAAAAAATAAGACAATTGATAATATCATGCTAAACGAAGCATGTTCATCAGGATGTGGATCATTTATTGAGACATTTGCAAAAAGCTTAAATTTAAGTATAGAAGAATTTGTAAAAGAAGCATTAGAAGCCCAAAATCCAGTAGACTTAGGATCAAGATGTACAGTGTTTATGAATTCTAAAATAAAACAAGCCCAAAAAGAAGGATATTCAGTAGGAGACATATCAGCAGGACTATCATATTCAGTAATAAAAAATGCAATTCAAAAAGTAATGAAAATAAGAGATGTAAAAAAATTAGGAAGTCATATCGTTGTACAAGGTGGAACTTTTTATAATGAAGCAGTATTAAGAGCATTTGAATTGATAGTTGGAAGAAATGTTATAAGACCAGACATTGCAGGACTTATGGGAGCATATGGAATGGCATTGCTTGCATGTGAACAATATGAAGCAAATATGGATATGGAATATCATTCAACACTTGCAACAATAGAAGAAATTGACAAATTAGACATAAAAGTAACACATACAAGATGCAATGGATGTGAAAACCATTGTCAATTAACAATAAATAGATTTAGTAATGGAAAAAGACATATATCTGGAAACAGATGTGAAAAAGGAGAAGGAATAGTAAATGAACACAAAGATTTACCAAACCTTGTAAAATACAAATATGAAAGAATTTTTGATTACACACCATTAGAAGAAAAAGATGCACCTAGAGGAACGATTGGAATACCAAGAGTTTTAAATATGTATGAAGATTATCCATTCTGGTTTACATTATTCACAAATCTGGGATTTAGAGTAATAATATCAGAAAAAAGTACAAGAAAGATATATGAAAAAGGTATTGAATCAATGCCTTCAGAATCAGTATGTTATCCAGCTAAATTATCACATGGACATGTTATAAGTTTAATACAAAAAGGAATAAAAACAATATTTTATCCTTGTATGCCATATTCAAGAAAAGAATATCAAGATGCAAATAACAGATATAATTGTCCAATAGTAATTTCATATTCAGAAGTACTAAAAAATAATGTAGAAGAATTAAAAGCAGATGATATAAAATTTATGAATCCATTTTTACCATTTGAATCTAAAGCATTATTAAAAAGAATGATGGAACTGCCAGAATTTGAAGAATACAAGTTCACTAGAAAAGAATTAAAAACTGCAATAGAAAAGGCTCAAGTAGAATATCAAAAATGCAGAGAAGATATTCATAATAAAGGAAAAGAAACAGTTGAATATATTGAAAAAAATAATTTGAGAGGAATTGTTTTATCAGGTAGACCATATCATATAGACCCTGAAATAAACCATGGAATTGATACATTAATTACAAGTTTAGGAATGTGTGTATTAACAGAAGACAGTGTTGCAGATAAAACATTACCAGAAAGACCACTTCGTGTTGTTGACCAATGGATGTTCCATTCTAGATTATATGCAGCAGCAGATTTTGTTGGTAGACATGATAACTTAGAATTAGTGCAAATAAATTCATTTGGATGTGGAGTTGATGCTGTAACAACAGATGAGGTTGAAGAAATTTTAACAAGCTTTGGAAAAATGTACACATTAATAAAAATTGATGAAGTAAATAATCTTGGAGCTGTAAGAATTCGTTTACGTTCATTATTAGCAAGTATAAATAAACGTTTAAATTCTAAAAAAGATGAGAAGGAAAATGGAGAATATTATTTAAAGAGAAATTCATTTACAGAAGAAATGAAAAAAGAATATGTAATATTAATACCACAAATGGCACCAATTCATTTTGACTTTATCGAGCCAGTATTACAAAGTGAAGGATATAAAGCCAAACTTTTAAGAGAATGTACACCTCATACTATAGAAACAGGATTAAAATATGTAAATAATGATGCATGCTACCCATCAATTATTACAACAGGGCAAATGGTAGAAGCATTAGAATCTGGAGAATATGATGTAAATAAAACTGCATTAATAATGTCTCAAACAGGTGGAGGTTGTAGAGCTACAAATTATATAGGATTTATTCGTAAAGCATTGAAAGATGCAGGATTTGAACAAGTACCAGTAATCTCATTTAATGTTGTAGGAATGGAAAAAAATCCTGGATTTAAGTTAACTATTTCATTAGCAGAAAAGCTTATAAAAGCCATGGTATTAGCAGATTTATTACAGAAGATGCTTTATAAAAATAGGGCATATGAAAAAAATAAAGGTGAGACAGAGAAATTATTTAATGAGTGGATGGAAAAAGCTATCAAGCTTGCAATAAAGAGTAGTGCAAAAGAATTTTCTGCTGGAATATATCAAATGGTAGAGGACTTTGAAAAAATTGAATGGAATGCAAACCAAGAAAAGCCAAAGGTTGGAATTGTTGGAGAAATCTTGATAAAATATCATCCATTTGGAAATAATTATGTAGCAAATTTATTAGAAAAAGAAGGAGCAGAAGTAGTGCTTCCAGACTTTATGGGATTTGTTAAATATGTTACTGCAAATGGTGTAATAGCGAATAGATTGCTTAAAGGAAGACAAATGAAGTCTATAATATCTCAAACAGGAATAAAATTGATTAATTTGTTTGAAAAAGATGCGAAAAAAGCATTGGAAAAATCTAAAAAAGGATATTTGCCAACTTGTGATATTTGGCATTTAGCAGATAATGTTCAATCAGTTTTATCAACAGGAAACCAGACAGGTGAAGGTTGGTTCCTAACAGCAGAAATGCTTGAATATATGGAAAATGGTATTCAAAATATAGTTTGTGTTCAACCATTTGCATGTTTGCCAAACCATGTTGTTGGTAAAGGTGTAATTAAAACTATAAGAGATACATATCCTGATGCTAATATTGTGCCTGTTGATTATGACCCTGGCGCTAGTGAGGCTAACCAAACTAATAGAATTAAACTTCTTATGACTGTTGCTAAAGATAATTTAAAGGTTAAACAGAAAGAAAAAAAGGTTTTACAAAAGGAGAATGAGAAGTCATTAGAAAAGAAAGATAAAATAGAAAAGAAATCCTAATTTGGGGTTTCTTTTCTATTTAACTATTGAACTTTAATATTACCTATGATAAAATAAAAACTGATTTTAATTAAGAAGGAGAAAATATGTTAGTAGAAATAGAAAAATATATAGCATTATTTTTTATATACTCATTTGCAGGATGGGTAATGGAAACAGTACAAATATCAATAAGACAAAAGAAATTTGTAAACAGAGGATTTTTAATAGGACCATATTGCCCAATATATGGATGTGGAGTATTATTAATAACATTATTATTGCAGAAATATGCAGGAGATGTACCATTAACATTTATATTATCTATTCTAATTTGTGGAACACTAGAATATATGACAAGTTATGTTATGGAAAAAATATTTAAAGCAAGATGGTGGGATTATAGTCAAAGAAAATTCAATATAAATGGACGTATATGTTTAGAAACACTTATACCATTTGGAATAGCAGGAACATTTATATTATATATAGCAAATCCATTTATAATGAAATATATAAATATGATACCAGAATTAGGGTTACATATATTTACAGTAGTATTTTTATTAATTTATGTTACAGATATGATAGTATCATTCAAAATAATTCTTAACCTAAAAGAAATGACAAAAGAATTTAAAGACAATACAATAGAAATATCAACAAATGTAAAAAAGATTATCAGAAAAAAATTATTTTTATACAAAAGACTTGCTCGTGCATTCCCTAAAATTCAAAATAATATATTATATGATAAATGGGATGAAATGAAAAAGAAAATAGAAGAATCTAAAGAAGAAATTGCTCTTAAGATTGGTAATTCTAAGAGAGAAATTAGAAATAAAATAGATTCTTCTAAGCAAAGTTTCAAGAAAAAATAGGGACATTTGGGACCGGTTCTCATCCGTCCCTTTTTTGGTACCGTTGGGACCGGTTCTTAAAAGTTCCTTTTTGCAAGTTTGACTTTTAAAATGCTAGAACATTCAATTAAAGGGAGTCTAGGAATTCCAAAATCAAAACCAAGTGAATTTATAGCATGTTTTATAGGAATTGGATTAGTTTCTGCAAACAATTCTTCAATTAAAGGTAATGCTTGCAATTGATAATAACATGCTTCATCAGGAGCCTTCTTAAAAAAAGAATTGGTGATGCTACGAGTAAGTTTTGGGGCAACATTAGATAAAACTGAAATTACACCTTTTCCACCAAGTGAAAGAATAGGACAGATTTGGTCATCATTGCCTGAATATATTGCAAAGTCATCACCACATAATGATGCGATTTTTGCAACTTGGGATATATTGCCACTAGCTTCTTTTATTCCCACAATATTGTTGATTTTAGATAATTCAAAACAAGTTGATGGTTCAATGTTCATACCAGTTCTACTAGGTACATTATATAAAATAATCGGAATAGAAACAGATTCGGCAATTGTTCGAAAATGAGCTATAAGACCTGATTGAGTAGTTTTATTGTAATATGGTGTGACAACTAATAAGCCATCAGCTCCAAGTTTTTCTGCTAGTATAGACATTTCTATAGCATAAGCTGTATTGTTTGAACCAGTACCTACAATTACAGGAATTTTGCTTTCACTAGAATTAACTGTTTCGATTGCACAGGTTATAGCATCAATTCTTTCTTGTTTGGTCATGGTGCTGGATTCGCCTGTAGTGCCACATACAACGAGTGCGTCAACTCCAGATGATATTTGAAATTGTATGAATTTTTTGAATTCTTCGGTATTAACGCCATTTGAGTTAAAAGGAGTAGCAAGAGCTGTTGCAACTCCAGTAAATAGACATTTTTTCATTCTTGAATCATCCTTTCCATAATTTGAATTGCATTACTAGCTGCACCTTTTCTTAGATTATCAGCTACAACCCACATATTAAGTCCACTTTTTACACTAAAATCTTTTCTAATTCTGCCAACAAAAACTTCGTCATGTCCTTTTGCAGTTGAGGCTAGTGGATATAAGTTGGTATTAGGGTTATCTTCGACAATAATACCAGGAAAATTCTTTAAAACAGAGATGGCCTCTTCAATAGAAAAATCTTTTTCGAATTCAATGTTTATGCTTTCTCCATGACAGTTACTAACAGGAACTCTTACCGTTGTTGCTGTAATTGGTAAATTAGGATGACCTAAAATTTTACGAGTTTCGTTTATCATTTTCATTTCTTCCTTGGTATATCTATTAAGTAAAAAAACATCAATATGTGGAAGACAATTATCATAAATAGGGTGTGGAAATTTTATTAAAGGTTTATCAAGATTTTTTCTGCCATTTTCTAAATCTTCTAACCCTAGTTTACCAGCACCAGAGACGGCCTGATATGTAGAATATACAATTCGCTTTATTTTAAAGTTATCATCTAAAGGTTTTAATGCAACAACAGCTTGAATTGTAGAACAATTAGGGTTGGCAATTATATTATGATGCGTAATAATATCTTGAAAATTTACTTCTGGAACAATTAAAGGTACATCATCATCCATTCTGAATGTACTGCTATTATCAATTACGATGCATCCTTTGGAAGCAGCAATTGGGGCAAAATGCTCAGAAGTTTTGCCACCTGCAGAAAATATTGCAAAATCAAATCCGATATCGAAAGAATCTTCTTTTAATTCTTGAACTATATAATCTTTATTAAAAAAATTTAATGTGGTTCCAGCTGATTTGTTTGAACTAAATAATGTATATTCGAAATTAGGTAAGTTTTTTTCTTCTAGAATCTTTAGGGCTGTTCTGCCTACTAGCCCAGTTGCTCCAACAATTGCTAATTTATAAGTTTTCATATATAAATATCATCCTTTCTTACTTGTATTGTACTTTATTAAAATGTGTATTCTAAAGTGAGGGATATATTACATATTTGTGTGGATTTTTTCGTGTCGATTTTTAAGAAAAAATTTAAATTTTGATTAAAATTTTTCTTTAAGTTGCATACTTAAAGAAAATGTGAAAATTCTTTTAAACTAGTAATACCAATATATAGAAGTTAGTTAGACCTGGTGAAAAATACTAATTTAATTAATTAAAATTATTTTATTATAATTGTCGAAAAACGGTTGATAAAATAGGGGTTTATTGCTATAATTAATTTGAATTGTTATATCTTTAAGTATGCAACTTGAAGAAAGAATTGAAGGGAGACCAAACATGAGAAGAGCAAAAATGAGAAGAGCAAATAACAAGGTAGTTGGAGGAATCATGCTACTAGCCATAATACTGGTGGCAGTAGGATATGCAGCAATAACAAATGTAACATTAAATATAAGCGGAACAGCAAAATCAGAAGCAAGTCAAGCTAATTTTGTAGTAGAATTTACAGGAACACCAACAACAAGTGGAAAAGGAACAACAACAGCAACAATAAATGAAAATAAGAAAACAGAAGGAACAATAGAAGTAGCAGGACTAACAGCCAAAGGAGATACAGCAACAGCAACATATACAGTAAAAAATAACAGCCAAGATTTATCTGCAGACTTAACAGCAGAAGCGACAAGCTCAAATAGCGATTATTTCGAGGTAATAAGTAAATTAGATAAAACAACATTAAAAACTGGGGAAGAAACGTCCTTAACAGTTACAATAAAATTATTAAAAACACCAATAGATGAAACAAAAGAAGATTTAAAATCAAATATAGGTGTAAGTATAACAGCAGAACCAAAGCAACCAGGAGATGAACTAAATGGAGGCTCAACAATAGTATCAAGTAATAAAACAACTGCAGGAACATACTTGCCAAAAGGATTTAAACAAATAAACGGAACAAATTTAGACAATGGATTAACAATAGAAGACTCAACAGGGAATCAATATGTATGGGTAGAAGTACCTAAAACAGCTGAAGTATATCCAACAGCAGGACTAAATATAGCAGAATTTACAGAAGCCCAATACACAAAAATAGAAACAGATTTGCACACATATACAGATGACTACAGAAATGGGACAAGTTATAAAGATGAATATTATTCTGATGCAACAACAGGATTAACAAGGGAACAATACATAGCATTAAAACAAAAAATGCTAAAAAGTATATATCAAAATGGAGGTTTTTATGTAGGAAAATATGAAACCGGAATAGAAGGAACACCAAAAACTTCTAGTTCATCAGATATAGAACCTACAGAAACGCCAGTAATAAAGAAAAATGTATATCCATATATTAATATAACATGTAGCCAAGCGCAAACATTAGCAAGTAATATGGAATCTGGGAAATATACAAGTAGTCTAATGTTTGGAGTACAATGGGATTTAGTATTAAAATATTTAGAAACTAAAGGAATAGCACAATCAGATTTATGTTCTGATAGTACAAAAATTGGAAATTATAAAAATAATTTATGGAACATAACAAATGCAAAATCAAAATATGCTACATTTGATGATGATAGTTATAAATTAGGAAATTGGATAAATGAAGCATATGGACAAAAGGCTTCAGAACAATCAATTATATTGTCAACAGGAGCAAGTGAAGACTTTCGCGAGCAAGGAATATATGATTTGGCTGGAAATGTATGGGAGTGGACACTTGAGTATACAGCCAATACAAATAGCCCGGCAAGTAAACGAGGAGGTTCATATAATTATTTTGGAAAAACATATCCAGCCAATTTCCGTAATTACAACAGCCCAGAAGGTTATAATGCTTATATGGGCTTTAGAGTTTCAATTTATTAGAAGATGCTGAGATTTTAAAGATAACTGTGTAAAATTAAAAATTATAACTTAAAGAAAAATTGAAGGGAGACCAAAAATGAAAAGAGCAAAAATGAGAAGAGCCAATAATAAGATAGTTGGAGGAATAGTACTACTAGCGATAATACTAGTAGCAGTAGGATATGCAGCAATAACAAATGTAACGCTAAATATAAATGGAACAGCAAAATCAGAAGCAAGTCAATCCAATTTTGTAGTAGAATTTATAGGAACACCAACAACAGGAGGAAAAGGAACAACAACAGCGACAATAAATGAAAGTAAAAAAACAGAAGGAACAATAGAAGTTTCAGGCTTAAGTGCAAAAGGAGACACTGCAACTGCAACATATACAATAAAAAATCAAAGCCAAGATTTGTCATCAGACTTAACAGCAGAAGCTACAAGTTCAAATAGTGATTATTTTGAGGTAATAAGTAAATTAGATAAAACAACATTAAAAGCTGGTGAAGAAACGTTCTTAACAGTTACAATAAAATTATTAAAAACACCAATAGACGAAACAAAAGAAGATTTAAAATCAAACATTGGAGTAAGCATAACAGCAGAGCCAAAGCAACCAGGAGAAGAAATAAACGGAGGTTCAACAACAGTATCAAGTAGAGTTACAAATCCATACTTGCCAGATGGATTTACAAATGTAGAAGGAACAACATTAGCAAATGGATTAACAATTCAAGATAGTACAGGAAATCAATATGTATGGGTAGAAGTACCTATGACCAAAAAAGTATATATCACAGCAGGATTAGGAATAACAGAATTTACAGAAGAGGAATATATAGCAATAGAGGCAGATTTACACACATATACAAATGACTATAGAAATGGAACAAAATACAAAGACGAATACCATTCAGATGAAGCAACAGGATTAACAAGCGAACAATATACAGCATTAAAACAAAAAATGTTAAAAAGTGTATATCAAAATGGTGGTTTTTATATTGGAAAATATGAAACTGGAATAGAGAATAAACCAAGAACAACCGGCTCGCCATTAAAAGCTCCAACAGAAACACCAGTAATAAAACAAAACGCTTATCCATATAATTGGATAACATGTAGCCAAGCGCAAACATTAGCAAGTAATATGGAATCAGGAAATTATACAAGTAGTTTAATGTTTGGAGTACAATGGGATTTAGTATTAAAATATTTAGAGACAAAAGGAACATCTCAAACAGATTTGAAAAATGATAGCACGAATTGGGGAAATTGTTATAATAATTTGTGGAATATAACAAATATCGAGTCTAAATATACAGCAAATGGCTATGAATGGATAAGTGAAGCTTATGGGACAAAAACTTCAGATTCAAATATATTATTATCAACAGGAGCAAGTGATATATTTTGTAAACAAGGAATATATGATTTCGATGGAAATGTATGGGAGTGGACGCTGGAAAATACTTCTGATTTAAATTCACCTTGTGCTTATCGAGGTGGTGGTTACAATCATAAGGGTAATAGTTATCCAGTAAACTATCGTACTATTAGTGCTACAACTGGTTATCATGTTGGTATTGGTTTTAGAGTTTCAATTTTTTAAATTATTTTTTGCATACACTTAAATTAAGAGTGCCAATACTAGTATTGAAAATTTTTAAATAAAAAATTCTTCAAAACCCTTGATTTTATGGCAAAAATTGGGTATAATATAAAAGAACATAAAAAAACGCAGAAGAGTAGGAACAAATCCTACTCTTCAATCGTGAAGAGGATAATAAAAGAAAGAGGAGGCTATATGGCAAAAATAGAAGAAAGAGTAGAAGAACTACTAAAAGACAAAATAGAAAATATAGGATACAGCCTATATGATGTAGAATATGCAAAAGAAGGACAGAACTATTATTTAAGGATATTCATAGACAGTCCAAAAGGAATAGATTTAAACGACTGTGAAAAAGTAAGTAATGAAATAAATGAGTTATTAGATCAAGCAGACTACATAAAAGAACAATATTTCTTAGAAGTATCATCACCAGGAGTTGAAAGAATATTAAGAAAAGACAGCCATTTAGCACAAAATATAGGAAAACAAGTAGACGCAAAACTATACAAGAAAGATGAAAACGGAAATAAGAATTATATTGGTGAGCTAAAGGCATTTGATAATGATACAATTACAATTGATAAATTCAAGTTTGATAGAAAAAACATAGCTCAATTAAAAACTGTGTTCGATTGGTAAAATTAAATTTTTGTAATAGAAAGGGAGTATAAAAAATGAAAGCAATAGATAATAAAGAATTAATATTAGCTTTAGAAGAATTAGAAAAAGAAAAAGGAATAAAAAAAGAAGAACTATTAGAATCAATAAGAACAGCATTAATAACAGCATATAAAAGAAACTTTGATGCATTAGAAAATGTAGACGTAAAAATAGATGAAAAAACAGGAGAAACTCATATATACTCAATAAAAGAAGTCATGGAAAGGGCAAATGATGATGCATTAGAAATTAGTTTAGAAGAAGCAAGAAAAATAAACAATCAACTAAACTTAGGAGATAATGTGGCAGTAGAAATAGTACCAAGAGACTTTGGAAGAATTGCAGCACAAACAGCAAAACAAGTAATAATTCAAAAATTGAGAGAAACAGAAAGAAACATGGTATTTAATGAATATAACGAAAGAAAAGGAGAAATAGTTTCTGGACTAATTCAAAAAGCAGATAAACACATAGTAGTAATGGATTTAGGAAAACTAGAAGGAATAATGTTAGCAAAAGACCAAATTCCAACAGAGAAATATCATGTAAATGACAAAATAAAAGGATATGTAGTAGATGTAGAAAGAGGAGAAAAAGGAATACCACAAGCAATTATATCAAGAACACATCCAGACTTTGTAAGAAAATTATTAGAATTCGAAATACCAGAAATATATGAAGGACTAATCGAAATAAAAAGCGTATCAAGAGATCCAGGATTAAGAAGTAAGGTTGCTGTATATTCACCAGACGAAAACATAGACCCAGTAGGTTCATGTGTAGGTCAAAAAGGAATACGTATTCAAAATGTAATAAATGAATTACATGGAGAAAAAATAGATGTAATTGAATGGAATGCAGATCCAAGCATATTCATATCATCAGCATTATTACCTGCACAAATAATGGCAGTAGATATAAAAGAAGAAGAAAAATTTGCACAAGTAATAGTTCCAGATGATCAACTATCACTAGCAATAGGAAAGGCTGGTCAAAATGCAAGATTAGCAGCAAAATTAACAGGATGGAAAATAGATATAAAATCAGAAACACAATTTAGAGAAATGCTAGCTAAAAAAACAGAAGAATCAGAAAAAATAGAAGAGACAGAGAACAACGAAGAACCAGAAGAAAAAGTTGAAGAATAAGGCTCATTAAAAATGTGACTTAGTAATTTTGAGGGAGGAATATAATTGAAAAATATACCACAAAGAACATGCACAGTGTGTAGAACACAAAAAAATAAAAACGAATTATTAAGAATAGTAAAAAATAAAGAGAATATCATTAAAGTAGATGAAAAAGGAAAAGAGCCAGGACGTGGAGCTTATATTTGTTTAAATATGGAATGCTTTGAAAAAGCTAAAAAAACAAAAAAACTTGAAAAAGCATTAGATATAAAAATAGATGATGAGATATATGATGAAATCAAAAATATAATAGAAAGCAAAGTAGGGGGTGATGTTATTGGGTAAGATAAAATTGTATGACATAGCAAAAGAATTAAACTTAACCAGTAAAGAAGTATTAGAGATAGCTAAAAAATTAAACTTGAATGTAAAAAGTCATTTAAGTGCAGTAGATGAGGCTGAGGCACAAAGAATAAAAGATAGTGCTAAGAATTTTAAGAGCAAGCCAGAAGTAAAGAAGACATCTAACGAGAAGGCTAAAACAGCTAATGATTCTCCTGTTATAATAAGAAGAGAAGTTATAATAAATGATGAACCAATTAAGCCAATAGAAGAGAATAAAAAAGAAGAGAAAAAGAGCAATAATGTAGGATTTGTAGAAAGAAAGAAAAAGGATTACAATATTGTTTACAGAAATAAACCAACTAAGCCAATGACAGTAGATGAATTATTTGGAATTAAAAAAGAAGCGAAAAAAGAGGAAAATGTTGTAACACCAAAAGTAGAAACACCAAAACCAGAACCTCAAAAAGTTGAAGAAAAGGTAGAAGTAAAAGAAAATAAAATGGATGTTGAAGTAAAAAAAGTAAATGAACAAAAAGTAATGCCAGAAAAGAATTATAATCAAAATAATAGGCAAAATAATAATGGTTTCAGAAAAAACAATAATAACAGATTTAATAATGATAGAAATCAACAAAATGGAAACAGATCAAGATTTGACAGAAATTATACAAATAATGGCAATAATGCAAATAATGGAAATAGACCAAGATTTGATAGAAATAATAGACCTAATAATAACAATAATGGTGGAAGATTTGATAACAGAAATAGACAAGGTGGAAATCCAAGATTCAATAATGGAAATAGACCATTAGATGAAAAAAGAATTGAAAAAAATATCAAAGATATAATGTCTGTTGAAAGTGTAGAAAAAGAACCAGCAAGAGAATATAACAAATCAATTGATAAGCAAAAACAAAACACTAGATTTGATGATAATAGAAAGAAAAATAAAACAAGAAGAAACAATCAAAATGGTGAAATAAATGAACACAAACTAAAAGGATTAAAGAGAACAGATAGCTTATCAAATATGTTTAATGACCAAGAAGGTGGAATGCTAGATTATTATGATTTAACAACACAAAGGGGTAAAAAAGGTAAAAAGAAAATAAACAAAAATGATGAAAATCGTAATAAACAAAAAATCTTCAAATTAGAAGAAATCACAATTCCAGAAACAATTACAGTAAAAGACTTTGCAGCAGAATTAAAGAAAACAACTGCAGAAGTTATCAAAAAATTACTTGGTTATGGTGTAATGGCAACAATCAACAATGATATCGATTTTGATACTGCATCTTTAATAGCTGACGAATTTGGAGTAAAAGTTAACAAAAAGGAAACAGTAACAGAAGAAGATATCCTATTTGATGATTCAGAAGATAGAGAAGAAGATTTAATGCCACGTCCACCAGTAATAGTAGTAATGGGACACGTAGATCATGGAAAAACTTCTTTATTAGATGCTGTTAAGAAAACAAATGTAATCGAAGGCGAAGCTGGAGGAATTACACAACATATAGGTGCATACAAAGTAAAAGTAAATGACAGAGAAATTACATTCTTAGATACACCAGGACACGAAGCATTTACAGCAATGAGAGCAAGAGGTGCTCAAATAACTGATATAGCAATACTTGTAGTTGCAGCAAATGATGGTGTAATGCCACAAACAGTAGAAGCTATAAACCATGCAAAATCAGCAGGAATTCCAATAATTGTTGCAATAAACAAAATGGATTTACCTGACGCCAATATAGAAAAAGTAAAACAAGAACTAATGGCTTATGAATTAGTACCAGAAGAATGGGGAGGAGATACAATATTTGTACCAATCTCTGCTAAAAAACATCAAAATATAGATCAATTGCTAGAAATGGTATTATTAGAAGCTGATATGTTAGAATTAAAAGCAAATCCAAATAAACAAGCAAAAGGTGTAGTAATAGAAGCAAGACTTGATAAAAACAGAGGAGCAATTGCATCAATGCTTGTACAAAGGGGAACACTTGATGTTGGAGATACAATAGTTGTAGGTTCATCAATTGGTAGAATTAGAAGTATGACAGATGAGAAAGGCAAAAAAGTAAAAAAAGCCGGACCATCAACACCAGTAGAAATAATGGGATTAACAGAAGTTCCACAAGCTGGAGATATTTTCTATGAAGTAAAAGATGAAAAAACTGCTAAACACTTAATTGAAAAGAGAAAACGTCAAGAAAGAGAAAAAACAATAAATGCAATGAACAAAGTAACATTAGACAATTTATTCAGTCAAATGGAAGCAGGAGACTTGAAAGTGCTTAATTTAATAGTAAAAGCAGATGTTCAAGGTTCTGTAGAAGCAATCAAACAATCAATGGAAAAATTGTCAAATGAAGAAGTAAAGGTAAAAGTTATTCATGCTGCAGCAGGAGCTGTTACAGAATCAGATGTAACACTTGCAAAAGTATCAAATGCAATAATCATAGCATTTAATGTTAGACCAATGCCAACTGCAAAAGATATGGCAGAAAAAGAAGAGGTAGAAATAAAACAATATTCTGTAATATACCAAGCAATAGATGATGTAGAATCTGCAATGAAAGGTATGTTAGCACCAAAATATGAAGAACACATAATAGGAAATGCAGAAGTTAGACAAACATTTAAAATATCAAATGTTGGTACAATTGCTGGTGCATATGTATTAGATGGAAAACTAGAAAGAAATGCAGGAGTAAGAGTATTACGTGATAATGTAGTTATACATGATGGTAAACTAGCATCATTAAAGAGATTTAAAGATGATGCTAAAGAAGTTTCAAAGGGATATGAATGTGGTATCCAAATTGAAAAATACAATGATATCAAAGAAGGAGATATTATTGAAGCATACATTATGGAAGAAATTAAAAGATAGACAGGAGGTAGAGAAAAATGCCTAAAAACAATAACCGTCAAGGAAGAATTGATGAAGAATTTAGAAAAGAACTTAGTCAAATAATTAGTTATGATTTAAAAGAACCTAGTGTAACAGGAATGATTAGTGTTACTAAAGTTAAAGTTACGCCGGACTTAAAATATGCAAAAGTATCTGTTAGCATTTTGAACTCGAAAAATGTAAAAGAAACTTTAGCAGGATTGAAAAAATCTTCTGGATATTTACGTTCAGAATTGGCTAAAAGAATTAATTTAAGAAATACTCCAGAGTTAGTGTTTGAATTAGATGAATCTTTAGAGTATGGAGCTAGAATAGATAGCATATTAAATGATATAATGAAAAACAAAGATAACGGAGGAAATAATAAATAATGACATTAGATGATATATTAGAAGAAATAAAAAAGGCAGAAACAATTGTAATATTATCACATGAGTCACCTGATGGAGATGCTGTTGCTAGCTCTCTATCAGTGATGCATGCAGTTGAGCAATTAGGGAAAAAGGCTGATGTTGTAATTCCTGAATATTCAAGAGATTTTAAATTTTTGCCAGGTGCAGAAAAAATATTAGAAAAAGGTCAAGAAGAACCATATGATTTAGCAATATCAGTTGATTGTACAGACTTAAAAAGACTTGCATGTGGTAATGAATATTTTGAACCAGCAAAAACAACAATCCAAATAGACCATCATTCAGTAAATGCGATGTTTGCAGATTACAATTATGTAGATCCAGTAGCACCAGCTTGTTGCCAAGTACTTGCAGCAATGTTTGAATATTACAATATTGATATAAATAAAGATTTAGCAACATGTATTTTGACAGGTATAATAACAGATACTGGTGGATTCCAATGGGGTGGAGTAAGTCCAGAAACATTTGAATTTGCAGCAGATTTAGTAAGAAAAGGTGCTAAACTTAAAGATATTTGCAGAATCGCATTAAGAAAGAAAAGCAAAGCTCATTGTGAATTAGAAAAATTGATTTATAATAGACTAGAATTTTTAGAAGATGGAAAAATTGCTATAGCATATATTAATTTAGAAGATTATGAAAATTCTCATGCAGAAATGGGAGATGACGAAGGCTTAGTAGAAATGATTCGTGATATTGAAGATGTAGAAGTTGCGGTATTGCTAAAAGAAAAAGAAGGTGCAAACGGCTATAAAGCGTCATTACGTTCACATGAAGTAATCAATGTATCAGACATTTGTATGTTACTTGGTGGTGGAGGCCACAGAGGAGCTGCAGGATGTTTTGTAAGTGGAACTCTTGAACAAGCAAAAACTAAAATTATAAATGCAGTAAAACAAGGATTAAAAAAATAAAATGGATGGAATAATAATAATAAATAAGCCTAAAAATTGTACATCACATGATATAGTAAGAAAAGCAAAGAAAATATTGAATGAAAAAGTTGGACATACAGGTACATTAGATCCTAATGCAACAGGTGTGTTACCATTACTTATTGGGAAAGGAACTCAAATTTCAAAATACATAATTAATCATGACAAAACATATGAAGCAGTTTTGCAACTAGGAGAAAAGACAGACACTGCAGATGTAGAAGGTGAAGTAATAGAGACGAAACCAGTATTTTTAGAATGTTTTGAAGCAACATATGTAGAACAAATCTTTAAAGCATTAGAAGGAAAACAAGAACAAGTTCCGCCAATGTATTCTGCAATAAAAATAAATGGAAAAAAATTGTATGAATATGCTAGAAAAGGTGAGAAAGTTGAAATTGAGCCTAGAAAAATAGAAATTTACAGTTTAGAACTGATAAGTATTAATGAAGCCGACAAGCAAATTGAATTTAGAGTATCATGCTCTAAAGGAACATATATAAGAAAATTATGTGAAGATATAGCTGAAAAGCTTGGTACAGTAGGATATATGAAAGAACTAAAAAGAACTCAAGTGGGTGAGTTCAAAATAGAAGATGCAATTGCGATAGAGGAATTAGAACAAAAACAAACTTGCATTACAATTGAAGAGTATTTTAGACAAAATAAAAATATTAATTTAAATGAAAAAAAGTTGCAATTATTTTTAAATGGTGTACAATTGACTTGGCCATTACCGGATGGAGTTTATAGAATCTACAGTAATGAACATTTTATTGGAATTGGGACTGTTAAAAATAATTTGCTTAAAAGAGATATAATAATATAAATTAAAAGAATGCCTTGAAATATAATCTTTGCATTACATTCCTCGGCTCATTACGAAACTTAAGAACTTCTAATTTATTTTATGGCACCCTTCCACTATCGCGAACTCTTTCCATAAAATTGCATAGAATTTCTAAAGTTTCTTCAATCACATTCGTCATTACATTTAAAGATTATATTTTAAGGCATTCAATTAAAATTAAGAATAAACTAACTGTTTGAATTAAAATAGTTTTTAATAAATTATAACGACGCAAGATGGCTATTATAATTCGAACTAGTAAAGGAGGATGAAAGAATGGAAAAATTCTATATAACAACACCAATATATTACCCAAGTGGAAAATTTCATATAGGAACAGCATATACGACAGTATTAGCTGACACAGTAAAAAGATGTAAACAATTAAGAGGGTATGATGTATTCATGTTAACAGGAACAGACGAACATGGGCAAAAAATAGAAACAGTAGCAAAAGAACATGGAAAAACACCACAAGAGCATGTTGACGAAATGGCAAAAATGGCAAAAGAGTTATGGGCATTAATGAATATAAAATATGACTATTTTATAAGAACAACAGAGCCAAGACATGAAAAAGCTGTTCAAAAAATCTTTGAATACTTTTTACAAAAAGGAGACATATATAAAGGCGAATATGAAGGTTGGTATTGTATGCCATGTGAAACATATTTTACAGAAACACAATTAGTTGACGGAAAATGTCCTGATTGTGGTAGAGAAGTAAAATTAATGAAAGAAGAAGCATATTTCTTCAATATGAAAAAATATGCAGACAAATTACTAGAATATTATGATGAACATCCAGATTTCATCCAACCAGAATATAGAAAAACAGAGATGATAAATAACTTTATAAAACCAGGACTTGAAGACTTGTGTGTAACGAGAACATCATTTGATTGGGGAATAAAAGTAGAATCAGATCCAAAACATGTTATATATGTATGGTTAGATGCACTAACAAATTATTTAACTGCATTAGGTTATACACAAGATGAAGATGAATTATTCAAAAAATACTGGCCAGCAGATTTACAAATAATAGGAAAAGACATAGCAAGATTCCATTTAATATATTGGCCAATATTCTTAATGGCATTAGATTTACCATTGCCAAAGAAAATATTGGTTCATAATTGGATAATGATGAAAGACGGAAAAATGTCAAAATCAAAAGGAAATGTTGTATATCCAGAAAAATTAATAAGCAGATATGGATTAGACGCAACAAGATATTTCTTATTAAGAGAAATGCAAACATCACAAGATGGATTATATACACCAGAAGGATTTGTAGAAAGATATAATTCAGACTTGTGTAATGATTTAGGAAACCTAGTAAATAGAACAGTATCAATGGTAAATAAATACTTTAATGGAAAAGTACCAGAATATAATGGTACCCCAAACGAAGTAGACAAAGAATTTGAAGAATTCACAAACTTTCAAATTAAAAAAGTAGAAGAATTAATCGAAAAATATGAAATGGCTGATGCTTTAAAAGAACTATGGGCATTAATTTCTAGAACAAATAAATATATAGATGAAACTAGACCATGGGAACTTGCTAAAAACGAAGAAACAGAAAAACTAGAATCTAGTATATATCATCTAATAGAAAATATTAGAAAAATAGGAATAATTCTATTACCATTTATGGAAGAAACAGCAAAAAATTTATTACATCAAATTGGAATAACAAAAGAATTTCAAACATGGAATAGCTTGTATGAATATGATAAATTAAAAGGCATCAAAGTGATTGAAAAAGGTGAACCACTATTTATGAGAAAAGATATTGAAGAGGAATTAGAATATTTAAGAAGCTAATTATTAGATAAAAGGTGGAAAAATGGATTTGATATCAATTAGAAGAAAATATAGAAATATAAGAAATATAATAATAGCAATATGTATACTAGTATTAGTGATTATATTTGGATTAGTAATAAAAGAATTAAATAAAAAATCAAAATATCAAAAGGTATATACATCATATGAAAACCAAATAAAACAACTTCAAGGGGGTCAACAAGAAGGAGAAGAGCACAAAACACAAGAACAAAAGGAAGCAGAAAAAAAAGCCAAGTTGCCACAACTAACAGAAGAAGGAAAAAGCAACTTAGAAAATATATATCATTCAGATACAAAACGAGTATTTTTAACATTTGATGATGGTCCATCAGAGACTGTAACACCAGTAGTTTTGGACACATTAAAAAAAGAAAATATAAAAGCAACCTTCTTTTTGTTAGGAAGCAGAGTTGAGCTTAATCCAGAACTTGTAAAACGTGAATACAATGAAGGACATTATTTGGCTAGTCATGGATATTCTCATGTATATTCACAAATATATGCATCTCCACAAAGTGTAATAGATGAATATAACAGAAGTGTTACTTCCATCAGAAATGCAATAGGAGAGCAAGAATATAATCCGCATCTATTTAGATATCCAGGAGGATATTGGGGTGGAAAATATGCAGAAGTAAAAAAACAAGCAAAACAATTATTAGACGAAAATGATATTTTGCATATTGATTGGAATGCATTAACATCAGATGCAGCAGGAGCAAAAACAACGGAACAGTTTATAGCAGAATTAGAAAAAACAGTTCCAAAACATAATAGTGTAGTTGTATTAATGCATGATGCAGGAAATAAACAAGCAACAGCAAAAGCATTACCAACAATTATTAAATATTTTAGAGATAAAGGATTTGAATTTGAAAATTTCTATAGTATTATAAAGTAAAAGTATTGCAAAATAGAAAATATGTGATATAATATAAAAGCTATAAGAAGACAAGAAAGGAAGATTATGATGAATTGTAAAGTTGAAAAAACAAAAAACGCAAATGAAGTAAAATTAGAAATTACAGTAGAAGCAGAAAAATTTGAAAATGCTATGAAAAAAGTATATTTTCAAAATGCCAAATACTTTAACATACCAGGTTTCAGAAAAGGAAAAGCACCAATGAATATAGTAGAAAAATATTATGGAGAGCAAATATTCTATGAAGATGCATTCAACGAAGTTGCAACTGAAGCCTATGAAGAAGCTATAAAAGAAAACAAAATAGAAGCAGTAAGCAGACCAGAAGTAGATATAGCTCAAATGGAAAAAGGAAAAGACTTAATATTCTCTGCAGTAGTACAAACAAAACCAGAAGTAAAACTTGGAAAATATAAAGGAGTAGAAATCGAAAAAATAGAATACAAAGTAGACAAAAAAGCTGTAGATCATGAATTAGGACATATGCAAGAACACAATTCAAGATTAATAACAGTTGATGACAGACCATTAGAAAATGGAGATACAGCAACAATTGATTTCGAAGGATTTGTTGACGGAGTTGCATTTGATGGTGGAAAAGCAGAAGGTCATGAATTAGAAATAGGAAGTGGAGCATTTATCCCAGGATTTGAAGAACAATTAGTAGGAATGGAAATTGATGGAGAAAAAGAAATAAAAGTAACATTCCCAAAAGAATACTTCTCAAAAGACTTAGCAGGAAAAGATGCTACATTCAAAGTAAAATTACATGAAATAAAGAAAAAAGAATTACCAGAATTAGATGACGAATTTGCCAAAGACGTTAGTGAATTTGATACATTAGATGAATTAAAGAAAAGTATCAAAGAAAAACTAACAAAAAATAATGAACAAAAAGCAAAATATGAAACAGAAGATGCAGCAATCAAAGCTGTATGTGAAGATTCAAAATTAGACGTTCCATCAGGAATGATTGAACTAGAAATAGACAATATGTTAAAAGACTTTGAACAAAGACTTGCATATCAAGGACTAAATCTAGAACAATACCTAAAAATGTTAGGAAAGACTGAAGAAGAAGTAAGAAAAGAATATGAGCCACAAGCTATAGAAGCAATAAAATCAAGACTTGTATTAGAAGCTGTAATAAAAGCAGAAAAAATCGAAGCAAGTGAAGAAGAAGTAAAAGCAAAAATGGAAGAAATGGCTAAAAGCTATGGAAAAGATGTAGAAGAATTAAGCAAAAATGAAAACTTAAAGAACTACTTAGAAGACGGAATAAAATCAGAAAAAGCATTAGAATTCATAGTAGCAAATGCAAAATTCACAGACAAGAAAAAAGAAACAAAAAAAACAACAGCTAGCAAAAAATAATAGCTAAAAAAGGGGCAAATTGGTGATTTAATAATTTGCGCCCTTTTATTTTTGAAAATGATTGCACCGATGGGACCGGTTCTCATCGGTGCAGAGAAAAATTGCACCGATAAGAACCGGTCCCATCGGTGCAATCTATAAAGAGGAGGAAAAGTATGATAGAAAAAGATAGTTTAGTACCATATGTAATTGAACAAACAAGCAAAGGAGAAAGATCTTATGATATTTTCTCAAGATTATTAAAAGATAGAATAATATTTTTAGGAGAAGATGTAAATCCAACATCTGCAAGTTTAATAATTGCACAATTATTATTCTTAGAGTCAGAAGATCCAGATAAAGAAATATTTTTATATATTAATTCACCTGGTGGATCTATTACAGATGGAATGGGAATTGTTGATACAATGAATTATATCAAATGTCCTGTTTCAACAATATGTGTTGGTTTAGCAGCAAGCTTTGGAGCTGTTTTACTAGCTAATGGTGAAAAAGGAAAAAGATATGCTACACCAAATTCAGAGATATTAATACATCAACCATTAATTGGTGGTCAAGGTGGAGGAATTTCTGGTCAAGCTACAGAAATTAAAATTCATGCAGACCATATGATAAGAACAAGAGAAAAATTAAATAAATTATTAAGTGAAAAAACAGGTCAATCTATAGAGACAATTGAGAGAGATACTGAAAGAGACCACTATATGACAGCTCAAGAAGCTTTAGAATATGGTCTTATTGATGGAATTATGGACAAAAGAATTTAATTCTAATAATAATTACATTTAATGTACATTAATAAAGTTATTAGAATTTGATAAAATAAGAAAAGGAGAAATATAGATGGCAAAAAATGATACACCTAAAGGTGTAAAATGTTCATTTTGTGGTAAAACACAAGAGAGTGTAAAGAAAATTGTTGCAGGTCCTGGAGTATACATTTGTAATGAATGTATCGGACTATGCAATGAAATAATCGAAAGTGAATTTTATGATGAAGATGATGATGCTTACACTTTAGCAGGATTAGATAAAATACCAAGTCCTAGAGAAATAAAAGGAATATTAGATCAATATGTAATTGGCCAAGATGAGGCTAAGAAAACATTGTCAGTTGCTGTATACAACCACTATAAAAGAATAGCAAATGAAGAAGAAATGATGGCTAAACATGAAAAAAATGATGATGATGTAGAAATACAAAAAAGTAATATTTTGTTGCTAGGACCAACTGGTTGTGGAAAGACATTGTTAGCAAGTACTCTTGCAAAAATATTAAATGTTCCATTTGCTATTGCTGATGCTACAACACTTACAGAAGCAGGATATGTTGGAGAAGATGTTGAAAACATACTTTTAAAATTAATTCAAGCTGCTGATGGTGATATAGAAAAAGCAGAAAAAGGAATAATCTATATAGATGAAATTGACAAAATAACAAGAAAATCTGAAAATCCATCTATAACAAGAGATGTCAGTGGAGAAGGGGTACAACAAGCATTGTTGAAAATTGTAGAAGGTACAGTTGCATCTGTTCCACCACAAGGAGGAAGAAAACATCCTCAACAAGAATTATTACAAATAAATACATCAAATATATTATTTATCTGTGGTGGCGCTTTCGAAGGTCTTGAAAATATTATCAAAGACAGAATTGGTAAGAAATCAATGGGATTTGGAGCTGATATTGAAAGCAAAAAGGATATAGATAGATATAAAGTGTTTGAACAAATATTACCACAAGATTTATTAAAATTTGGTATGATTCCAGAATTTATAGGAAGATTGCCAATAATAGCTACATTAAAAGAGCTAGATAGAGAAGCTTTAATTAAAATTACTACAGAACCAAAAAATGCATTAGTAAAACAATACAAAAAATTATTGCAAATGGATGATGTAGAATTAATATTTGAACATGAAGCACTAGAAGCCATTGTAGATAAAGCAATTGAAAGAAAAACTGGTGCTAGAGGATTACGTTCTATAATTGAAGAAATTATGAGAGATATTATGTTTGATATTCCTTCTAATGAAAAAATTGAACAGTGTATTGTTACAAAAGAAACTGTTTTAGATAATCAAGAACCAAGAATTATAGAAAATCCTAATAAAGTTAAAAAGGTTAGAAGTGAAAGAATTACTGTTGAACAAAAAGAAACAGCATAAAATCATTTAATTTTGTATAAAATAAAAGCAGTTTACTATAGTTTGCTAAAAACTACTAGCTAACTGCTTTATTTTTTGTATTTATTGCGTAAGAAATTCAATTATCTGTTGTTATTATTTTGGCTATTATTGTTGTTGTTATTGTTTTCATTGTTTCTGTTGTTATTTTTGTTTTGTTTGCTTTTTTTATCTGACATAGAAGAACACCTCCATTCTAATCTTTCTCAAATATTTTACCCATAAAGTTAAAAAATATACAGTGAAATTATTATTACAATATAATTTATAGCATATAAAAAATTATTTGGAAAATTGATAATATATTGTTTTTTTATACCTTGCTGTCGCAATCCACATATTAAAAATTCTAGTATGTTGATTGCTCCATATCGCACTCGCATAAGCTCGTTTGGTCGCTTACGCGGTATTGCAAAAACAATATATTATCAATTTTCTAAAATACGATTTATATTTTTAAAAATTTTACTTGTTATTTGGTCGAATTTATAGTATATTAATATAGTAGAAAATAAGAATTGCAGATGTGGTTGCCACTTTTAATCCATGACTTTATGTTGTGAGAATGGAGGTGGTGCTATGATAGAAGCTGTTTTATTAGAAATAATATACTTACTTTTATTTGCATTAGTTGTCGAAACTATTATAGTATTTGCCTTAATTATAATATTAAGCAAATAGACAATAAAAAACACATCTGTAACTTGCCTGACTGATGTGTTTTTTTACATATACAAGGCAACCACGTTTGTGGTTACTTATTTCCTATTCATATTATATAGGAAATCAAAAGATTTGTCAATAAAGAGGAAAAATAAAATGGAAAATATAGTAATAGGAATAGAAGGAACAGTTGGAGCTGGAAAAACATCAATATGCAGAGAACTATTAAAAGACATAGAAAATTCAATAATACTGCATGGAGGAGAGATATATAGAGCAATAGTGTATGGAATGATGCAAACAAAAATAGAAAATACACAAAATTTAGATGCATTTGATATTATGAAAAAGCTTGGAATAGAAATCAAATTAGAAAATAAAGAAACAGTAATATATATGAATGGAAAAAAAGTAGATGAAAAAGATTTGCAATCAAAAAAATCATCTATGGCAGTTTCAAAAGTTAGTAATACTGCAGATAATACAAGATTATATCAATTTGGAAAAGAGTTAATAGATAAATATAGAGAAAAATATAATGTGATTTTATCTTCAAGAGATATAATAAAAATGTATCCTGATGTTACATATCACTTTTTTATTGATGCTTCAATAGAAGAAAGAACAAATAGAAAATATATGCAATATAATAAAGAGATACCAAAAGAGCAAATTAAAGAAATGATACAAGTTAGGGATGAACTTCAAGAAAAATCAGGATATTATAAAATATATCCGCAAACCAAAGTTATAGATGTAACAAAGTGCAAAAGTGCAAAAGAATCAGAAAAATTGGTATTAGAAAACATGAAGGAGGACATTAAAATTGGAATTTAAAAATAAAAAATTAGAAAAATTTGAAGAAATGTTACCAAATCAAAAAGTAGCAGTAATAGGGCTTGGTGTTAGCAATATACCATTGATAGACTATCTTTATAATAAGCATGCAGATGTATCAGTGTTTGATGATAGAGAAGAAGAGAAGTTAAATAAAGAAGTTATAAGTAAAATTAAATCATATGGATTTAAACAATATTTAGGTGCTGGAAATCTAGAAAATTTAAAAGGATTTGATTTAATATTTAGATCACCAAGTTGTTTACCGACTAAGCCAGAATTAGTTGAAGAAACAAACAGAGGATCCATAGTTACAACTGAAATTGAACAATTAATGAAATTAGCACCTTGCAAGATTATAGGAATTACAGGCAGTGATGGAAAAACAACAACAACTACATTAACTGCAGAAGTTTTAAAAAAAGCAGGATATGCAGTTCATGTAGGGGGAAATATAGGAATACCATTATTTACGAAATTAAATGAAATAAATCCAGAAGATATAATTGTATTAGAATTAAGCAGTTTTCAATTAATGAATATGCAAATTAGTCCAGATATTGCAGCAATCACTAATATCACGCCAAATCATTTAAATGTACATAAAGATTACCAAGAATACATAGATGCAAAGAAAAACATTTTTAAATATCAAAATGAAAATGGAATATTAGTTTTAAATGCGGACAATGAAATTACAAATTCTTGCAAAGATGAGGCAAATGGAAAAGTAATAATGTTTAGTAGTAAGCAAAAACTTGAAAATGGATTTATTGTTGATGAAGATGGAATAATTAAAGAATGTAATGATGGAATAAGAAGACATATATTAGATACTAAAGATATGAAACTAAAAGGAATGCATAATTTTCAAAATGCATGTACAGTATTAGCATTAACCAAAGGTCTTGTAGATACAGATGATGCAGTAGAAACAATAAAACAATTTGCGGGAGTACATCACAGACAAGAATATGTACGTACAGTTGATGGAGTAGAATGGTATAATGACTCTGCAAGTACAAGTCCAACTAGAGGAATTTCAGCATTAAATGCATTTAAGGATAGAAAAATTGTGTTAATCGCTGGCGGGGCTGACAAGAATTTAGACTATACTCCAATTGGCAAACCAATAGTAGATAATGTAGAATGCTTAATCTTAATTGGGCAAACAGCAAATAAAATTTATGAAGCTGTTAAGAAAGAATTAGAACACCAACATAGGAAAATGGATATTCATATGTGTGAAACATTTGAACAAAGCATGCAATTAGCTAAAAGAGTTGCTAAGCCAGGCCAAATTGTTTTATTTTCACCTGCTAGTACAAGTTTTGATATGTTTAAAGATATGTATGACAGAGGAGATCAATTTAAGGATATGGTTATGAAATTTTAATATACATTTGGTACGTTTGGGACCGGTTCTTTGCGGTGCATTTTTGGTACGTTTGGGACCGGTTCTTTGCGGTGCATTTTTGCGCACATAAATTAGATTAAAACATATAATGTATTATGAATTTTAAAAGAAAGGAATGGAATTAAAAATGAATGATTCATTATATGAAGACTATATGAGAAGTGTATTAAGTTATCAACCAACGAATAATTATCAAGATACATATAACTATAATAGTTATGATAATTATTCAAGTTATGATGCAGTACCTGTAATGGCGCATATGCAAAATCAAGGAATGCAAATGATGAATAGTATGATGCCAATGCAAAATCAAAATATGCAATCTATGTCTGCAAGACCAATGACAGCAATGAGTAATATACAAATTCAAGAGTTGGAGAAATGCTATCCAGAGATATACCAGATAGTATATCCTATGGTGCAAAAAGCATGTGCAGAGAATAGAGGAGAAATTACAAGAGAATTGGTAGACAGACTAACAGATGAAATATATTCTGCGGTAGAAGACAGAGAACTTGTTCAAGATAGAGGAGAAGCGGAAGCTACAAAAATAGATGCAAAATCTACAACAACAAACACTGGAAAAACAGAAAAAAATAAAGAAGATAGATATTGTCAGAACTGTGATAGCAGACAAAGAAATACAGGATTAAATGATATAATTCGTATATTATTATTAAGAGAATTACTTGGAAGACCAGGATTCCCTGGATTTAGACCTCCTAGACCACCACCACGTCCTCCAATGAGACCACCAATGGGTCCTGGACCAGGAAGACCTCCAAGACCAAGAGGAAGAGAGATTGATATATATGAGTCACCTAAATATTTTTCTTCATTAGAGGATGGGGAATTAGCATATTAGGAAAAAAGTTGACATAAAAATGCACCGATAAGAACCGGTCCCAACGGTACCAAAAAAGGTACGTCAGAGAACCGGTCCCAACGGTGCATTTTTATTCCCACTCAATTGTTGCTGGTGGTTTAGAAGTAATATCATAAACTACACGGTTAACATGTTTAACCTCATTAACAATTCTGCTAGAAACTTTTTCTAACACTTCATATGGAATTCTGCTCCAAACACCAGTCATAAAGTCAGTAGTTTCAACAGCTCTTAAAGCAACTGTATAATCATAAGTTCTTTCATCACCCATAACACCTACAGACTTTAAATTAGTAAGAACTGCAAAATATTGATTTATGTTTTTGTGTAATCCTGCATTAGCAATTTCTTCTCTGAAAATAGCATCTGCATCTTTTAAAATAGTAAGCTTATCATCTGTAATATCTCCAATAACTCTAATTGCTAGACCTGGACCAGGGAATGGTTGCCTATAGACTAGATTTTCTGGAATGCCGAGTTCTAGACCAGTTTTACGAACCTCATCTTTAAATAAATTTCTTAAAGGTTCAACAATTTCTTTAAAATCAACATAGTCAGGAAGTCCACCAACATTATGATGGCTCTTGATTACAGCGCTTTTTCCAAGTCCGCTTTCGATAACGTCTGGGTAGATAGTACCTTGAACTAAGAAATCTACAGTTCCAATTTTCTTTGCTTCAGCTTCGAAAACTCTGATAAATTCTTCACCTATAATTTTTCTCTTTCTTTCTGGATCAGTAACTCCAGCAAGTTTGTTTAAAAATCTATCTTTTGCATCAACTCTGATGAAATTTAAATCATAATTTTCTGTAAAGATTTTTTCAACTTCGTCACCTTCGTTTTTTCTAAGTAATCCATGGTCAACAAAAATACATGTTAAATTTTTCCCAATAGCTTTACTTAAAAGTACTGCTGCAACAGATGAATCAACACCACCAGATAGAGCACATAAAGCTTTTTTATCTCCGATTTTTTCTTTTAAAGATTTTATAGAATCTTCCACAAATGATGACATAACCCAATCTCCTGAACAATGGCAAACATTATATAAAAAGTTTTTGATAACTTGTGTTCCATTTATTGAATTATTTACTTCTGGATGGAATTGAATTCCATATAAATTCTTTTCTTGGTTTTCCATTGCTGCATTTGGGCAAACTGGTGTATAACCAATTTTTTTGAATCCTTGAGGGACTTCTTCTACATAGTCTGTATGACTCATTAAAAATACATTTGTGTTTTCAAATCCTTGGAATAGAGGAGAGGTATTATCTATATTCACATTTGTTTCGCCATATTCTCTTGTTGTTGCAGATGCAACTTTTCCGCCAAGTGTGTGTGCCATTAATTGCATTCCATAACAGATTCCAAGTACAGGGATTCCTAATTCAAAAATTCCGTCAGCACATTTTGGAGAAGCTTCGCCATATACACTTGCAGGCCCTCCTGTGAAGATTATTCCTTTTGGATTTTTTTCTTTTATTTTTTCTATTGAAATATTAAATGGTACAACTTCAGAGTATACATTACATTCTCTTACTCTACGAGCAATTAATTGATTGTATTGGCCTCCAAAGTCTAATATTAAGATTAGTTCTTTTGATTCCATAAAATCCTCCTTAAATTTATTAATATAAATATTTTAACATGTTGAGGGGGAAAAGTAAAGAGTAGATATTGTATACAATATCTACTCTAACTTGTACTTAGAGGAGTTTGGAATCCTCAAGTTTCTTTTTGACTAAGTTGAAGACTTCGTCAATAGACATCTGCGTGGTGTCTATATAGAAATTTTTTGAGTCCTTAAAATGCTCGAGATCTGGATTTGTGCCAGACATAACTTCTGCATAAGCTTTGCGAGTTTCACGTTCCTGTTTATCAATATAAGCAGGATATTCAAATTTGTCTGCATCAGGATCATCACAAATTCTTGAGTATGCAGTTCTTGCCTCACATACCATGTGAATCATGATATCGCATTTTGGTAAGTCAGCAATCTGATTTAATTCTTCAATCCAAGAATATGAAAATCCTTGTACTGCACCGTGAACAAAGCTGTCCAGAAAACCTCTTTGGGTGATGATTACATCATATTCGCCAGACTCCATAGTTTCAGCTAATTCTGTTCCAAATAAACGGTTGTCTAAGGCGAATAATAACCGATCAGTATATCTGTCTTTGGATTTATTTAGTAAATCTTTTACTAAATATCTGTCATGTGGAAACCTATCCCGTTTTACTTTTAACTGCTTTTCTTCTACAAGCCAAGAAGTTAAATTACTAACAAGACTAGTTTTTCCAGAGCCGTCCAATCCAGTTACCACGATCCACGCTGTCTTTTTTCTCATATAGTTGTCCTCCTCAATGTTGATATTTTCATTCTATAAAATCTAGAATGAATCATTGAATATATTTATATAATAATTATATAATATAAGTTGATTTATGTCAAACATTATTGCCAAAATTCGACATTATTTTTCCAATTATCAATAATATCATCAGGTATTTGCATATTGCCATAACCAACACCAATATCAACATCTGGTTTAATTTTTCCATGAAAATCACTACCACCAGAAATAAATAAATTACGTTCGTTACAAAGTTTTATAAGTTTATCATGTTGTTCAGGTGTAAATGTTGTATAATAACATTCGATTCCATCAATATTAAAATTATCTAAAATATAATTTAAAATTGGTTCAGCATTTTTCTTATATTCAAAAATATGAGGAATGAATACTAATCCACCAGCTTGACGAACCAAGTTGCTTGCAGTTTCAAAATCTGGTACAAAGTCGTCCATTTCAACATATAAAGGTGTTTTGGGATCAGACATATATTGTCTATAAAAGATTTTGCTAGAGTTCCAAGCTTCTTCTGATAATATATTTTTATTTTCTTCATGTTTTGTAATTTCATTATGGAAGAAAACAGAAGCAAACATTTCAGGCTTATAATTATCTAAACAATTTTTATCAAGAATGATACCAGCTTGAATACATTTGTCATATAGTCTTTTGACTTCTATTTTATTTCTTTCAGTTGCAGGAATATAGACTTTTTTTACTAGTTCATTCATTTTTTTATAATTAATTCCATATCCTAAAATTTCAATTGGAATATTTAAAGCTTTTGTGTTAAGTTCAATTCCTGGAATGATTTTTCCACTAAAAAGTGACTTAACATCAAGTTTTTTTAATTCGTCGTAAGCAAAAGCAGTGTTATGGTCAGTTATTGAAATATAATTTAAATTTTTTTCTTGGCATTTTTTTAAAACTGCAGTACAACTTTCAGTGCCATCTGAATAAGTTGTATGCATATGTAAATCTATCATTTAAATCTCTCCTTTGCAAATATAATAGCATTTTTTAATTGAGAAGTAAAGAAAGATTATTCAAAAACAAGAATAATCTTTTGGATTTTTGACTAAAATATATAAAGAATTAATATTAATTCAATAAAACAAAAAGGAGTTTACTATGAAGGTTAAAGATTGTATGTGTGGCGAAGTTTGTTGCGTAAAGCCAGAAACAAAAATCAATGATGTTGCAAAATTGATGGAACAAAATCATATTGGTTGTGTGCCTGTATGTGATAATAACAATTGTCTTTTAGGATTAATTACAGATAGAGACATTATATTGCGTACAGTTGCTTGTGATAAAGATGCAAAAAATACACCTGCAAGTGAAATAATGACTTGTAATGTTTGTACTTGTAATGGAAATGATGATGTTCATACAGCTGAAAATAAGATGGCTCAAAATCAAATAAGGAGAATTCCAGTTGTTGATAATGATAAGGTTATTGGTATTCTTACTTTAGGAGATTTGGCTCATTATAATGAAGAGACTGGAGAGGATCATTTCTGCAATACTGTTGAAGATATTTGTGGTTGTGGTGGACAAACTAAGAATAATGGGTAAGTATTAGTATAAAGTATCCTTAAATATAAACTTTGCATTTGGCTACTCGGCTCATTACAATCATTAAGAAATTCTAATTTATTTTATGGCACCCTTCCACTAACGTGAACTCTTTCCATAAAATTGCATAGAATTTCTAAATGATTTTCAGTCACATTCGTAGCTACATTTAAAGTTTATATTTAAGATATTTTATATCATATAACTTCTTACCATAGAAAAGAGGGCAAATGTCAGAAGATTTAAATTATATTTATAAAGTTATTAGAAGAGTTTTAAATATTGTCCTAGTAATAGTTGGGGTGTACATAGGGGTAAAAATGGCAGTGTTTTATATGCCATTTTTAGTGGCTTTTGTAATTTCATTGATGATAGAGCCAGGAATAAAGTATTTGATGAAAAAAACAAAGTTATCAAGAAAAATGAGTTCAATTATAATATTTGTAATAGTTTTTGCTGTAATAATTGGGAGTGTAACTTGGGGGATTGTTTCGCTAATTTCGGAATCAACAAATCTTTTGCAAACTTTGAATTTATATATAGATAGAGCATATACACAGATTCAAGAGGCGATAGGAAAAATAAGTATTTCAAGAGTAAGCATATCGAATAATGTAGCTAATCTGGTGCAAGATGCTTCAAAAGAAGTATTGCTTAAGCTATCAACTTGGATAACAGGATTTTTAACAAAATTGATGTCAGTTATTACGTCAATACCATCAATTGCAATATATGTGGTAATAACAATTCTTTCAGTATATTTTGTATGTACAGATAGGATTTATATTTTGGACTTTATGGAACATCATATGCCAAGAAAATGGGTGCAAAAAATAGGAGTGCATATTAGAGAAATAACAATAAAGTTGGGAGGATATTTAAAAGCAGAGGCAATACTTATATTGGTGTCATTTGTAATTTCGTTGGTGGGACTGTATATATTTAAATTTGTAGGAATGAATGTAAAATATCCACTATTAATAGCATTAGGAATAGGATTTGTAGATGCATTGCCAATACTTGGTTCTGGTTCTGTTATGGCTCCTTGGGCTGTAATTGAAGCATTAAATGGTGATATACAGTTAGGAGTGGCAATAATTGTGCTATGGATAATAATGTCACTTGTAAGACAGTTTTTGGAACCTAAAATAGTAAGTGGAAAAATAGGAATACATCCAATTTTTACATTGATTGCAATGTACACAGGGTTTAAAGTAATTGGGGTGATGGGAATGCTTGTTGGACCAATTGTTTTAATAATTCTAAAAAGTGTTTTTTCTAGTGTTCTAGAAGAAGGAATATCAAATCGATTTATGTAATTGTGACGGATGGGACCGGTTCTCAACGGTACACTTAACATAAAAATGCACCGTTGAGAACCGGTCCCAAAAGTACCTTTTGACATAAATTGGAAAATAACTCATAAACTTATATAAACAAAAATAAGTGAAGGGGCGTTTTTTATGTTTATATATAATTTTAAAGTAAATGGTGGAATAGTACTAAAGATTATAATTGTAGTACTTTCTATATTTATGTTAGGAGTATTTGGATTTAGTGTTTACAAAATTTTTTTTACAAGTGGTAAATTTGTAGTAAATGATAAAATGAAAAGGCAAGATATTACAGAAATTAAGGCAGAGAATTATACAAATATTTTAAAAGCTGTTCATGATGATCCAGATTCATATATTGGTATGAAAGTTAATTTTACAGGTTACATATATAGAGTTATTGATTTTAAAGATAATCAGTTTGTTATAGCAAGAGATATGTTTATTAATGAAAGTAAAACTCAAGCTGTGGTTGTCGGTTTTTTGTGTGAAAGTAAAGAGGCAGAGAAATTTACTGATGGAACTTGGGTTAATATTACTGGAAGTATAGAGATGGGAAAATATCATAATGAACAAATTCCATTTATTATGATTACAGAGATTAAAGAAGCGGATGAACCAGAGAATTCTTGTGTAATGCCACCAAGCAATGATTATATTCCTACAAGTGGAATATTATAAAAAATTGTGAAATTTTGAAAAAGTATGCATAAAGTATTGAATTATTGAGGAAATCTGTGTATAATAAAAATGTAACTATTAACATAATTCTTTCATATCAAAAAATTATTTTGATATATAAGGAAGGAGAGATTTTATGGGTTCAAAAGAAAAGCTTTATGTACACATTACAGCATTGCATCCAGAAGTCACAGGTTCCTGCTTATTAGTGGTTGTGCATTTACCAAATGGACGGAAGATTAAATTTATAGTCGATTGTGGTCTTTTCCAAGAAAAGCTTTACAACGAGTTGAATAAATTAGATTTTCCATTTGCAAGTGAAGACATTGAATTTGTGTTAATTACGCACAATCATGCAGATCATATTGGAAAATTGCCATTATTATGTAAGTATGGCTTTCATGGAAAAATATTTACAACCAAGCCTACCAGCAAGCTTTTGAGAATTTCATTAAGCAATTCTTATCAAATAATGAAAGAAGATTCTCAAAGACAGAAGGTAAAACCACTTTATGAGGAGGAAGATGTTGAGAGAGTATTTGAATACTTAGAACCATGCAATATTGGTGAAGGAATTCGGATTAATCCAAACATCAAAATAACGTACTTTGACAATGGGCATATTATTGGGGCAGGAATGATTCTTGTGCAGATAAGTTATCCTGGAGAACAAGATATCAACTTATTCTTTACAGGTGATTACAAGCCTTACAACATTTTTAAAGAAGTGCAGCCAATACCTACTTGGGTTTATGGATTGCCGATGAATGTTATTGTTGAATCTACTTATGGAGATACAGAAACTAAAGAGATTCAATATAACTTTGAAGATGATGTAAAAATGATATTGGAACAGAGAAAAAGTTTATTTATTCCAGTATTGGCACAAGGCAGGGCTCAGGAGATTTTGCTTATTCTTAAGCAGATGCAAGATGACGGAAGAATCAGTAAAGAAATTCCTATTTATTTGGATGGAAATTTATCACATCAATATACACACAAATATCGGAGTGGTGAACTTGAAATCGAAGAGGAAAAATTAGAATTTCTTCCAGAAAACTTCCATTGGGTAGACAAAGATACTAGACCATTTGTAATGGCATCCAAAGGGCAAAAAATTATTTTGACAACATCTGGAATGTTAGACCATGGTCCAGCACAGTTATATTTGCCATCTGTTATTAGCAATGAAAACTGGGCAATTTTCTTAACAAGTTACTGTAGTGAAGGAACTCTTGGACGTAAGCTTATTGACAATGAGTTTGAAAATCATGCTGTTTGGATTATGGGACAAGAATTTTATGTTAAGGCTCAAATCTATTCAACAAGTCAGTTTTCATCTCATGCAAAAGCTGATGAATTACTAGAATTACTTTCTAGATTCAAAAATCTGAAATTAGTTTTAGTAAATCACGGAGAAAAAGAAACAAAGAAAAAGTTTGCATTAAGAGTTGAAAATGCAGACATTACTAAGAGAGTTGAGGTTCTTGGAGAATATACTGTAAAGTTAGCACATTATGGTTTTATAAAAATTATGGGAGCTAAGCTTTACACGATGCTTAAAAATAAACAAGAGCCACCGAAAAAAGAAAAGAGTGATAAGAAGAAAAAGAAACTCAGAATGATTTGTCGGAGAAAGAATTCTTATTCTAGATAGAACTTCCTTTAGGAAGTTCTATCTAAGATATCTTAGATGCTAAAAGGAGGTATCTATCATGAAAATGGAATTTTTAAAAAGAAAGTTAAAAGCTGTCCCAAAGGAAAAAATACCGCAACAGACATCAAAAACAGTTATAAGAGTTAAAGTTCCAACGATTACAGAAACTGAAAAATTTATTTTAGATACTGTAAAAGGTCAAGATGAACAAGTTCGGCAGATTGTAAATGCTGAATATAAATCAATCAATTATAAAATAAAGTCTAATGTATTGATTATTGGAAAAAGTGGAACTGGTAAAACTGAGATTTTAAGACAGCTTGCTAAAAAAACAGGAAAAGTTTGTATAACTATAGATGCAAATGATTACACAAAAGAAGGTTATGTTGGGGCAAGTGTGTCAGATATTATTATTCGACTGCTCGAGGTTGCAGAATATGATGTAGAAAGAGCAGAAAATGGAATAATAATTATTGATGAAATCGATAAAAAAGCAGCTTCTAAGGATCCTAGCCAACATGATATCTCTGGAAAGGGAGTGCAAGATGCACTACTTAAATTAGTCGAAGGAAAAACTATACCACTTCAGCTAGTCAGAGTGAATGGAATCATTGATTCTGTTGAAATGAACACAGATAAAATCATGTTTTATTTTGCTGGAGCATTTTCTGGAATTGATGAAATAGTAAAAGCAAGATTAAAAAAAGAAACTAAGATGGGATTTTCAGCAGAAACAATATCAGAAAAGCAGATGCAGTTAGACAAAAAAATCAAAAAGAGTGATTTGATTGAGTTTGGACTTAAAGAAGAATTTATTGGAAGAATTGATAAGATAGTTCAATTAAATGAATTATCAGAAGAGGTACTTGAAAATATTCTAACAAGTTCTCAAAAGTCTAGATTCAAAATGTATGTAAACTGTCTGAAAAATGATGGAATTACAACCAAGTATACCAAAAAGAATATAAGTGCATTTGCAAAAAAAGCAAAAATAGAAGGCAAAGAGACTGGAGCTCGTGAACTTGCTAATGTAACCAATTATGTATTTGATAAAATTATGTATCAAGTGATGTCAAAGCCAAAAGGAACCTATAAAGAATTGATTTTGCAAGAAGGGATTGAAGAAGATAACACAAAATATATTTTAAAGTAACCATAAAATCAGTAAAGAAGCTCTCAAATGGGAGCTTCTTTTTGACGTTAATTTATAATAAATTATCAGCTGGTAATTAACCTTTACAAAAAAATAATTAAAAACACTTGAAAAGTCCATATAATCATGATATATTATAACAAGTCGATAAATATATAAGAAGGGAAATGAGAAAAAACATGGGAATATTCAGAAAGATATTTAAAAGCTATAGTGAAAAAGAAGTAAAAAGAGTAATGCCAATAGTTGATAAAATAAATGGACTAGAAGAAGAAATATCAAAATTAACAGACGAACAACTAAAAAATAAAACAAACGAATTCAAAAAGCAATTAGAAGAAGGAAAAACTTTAGACGATATATTACCAGAAGCATTTGCAGTAGTAAGAGAAGCAGCAAAAAGAGTATTAGGAATGAGACACTTTGACGTGCAATTAATAGGTGGAATTATACTACATCAAGGAAGAATTGCAGAAATGAAAACAGGTGAAGGAAAAACACTTGTAGCAACACTTCCAGTATATTTAAATGCTCTAACAGGAGAAGGTGTACATGTAATAACTGTAAATGACTATCTAGCAAAAAGAGATAGTGAATGGATGGGAAAATTATATAAATTCTTAGGACTATCAGTAGGTCTTGTAATTGCAGGAATGGAACCAAAACAAAAACAAGAAGCATATGCATGTGACATCACATATGGAACAAACAATGAATTTGGATTTGATTACTTAAGAGATAACATGGTAATTTACCAAAATCAATTAGTACAAAGAGGATTAAGCTATGCAATCGTAGACGAGATCGATAGTATTTTAATTGATGAAGCAAGAACACCACTTATCATATCAGGTAGAGCAAATCAATCTTCAGACTTATACAAAAAAGCAAATGACTTTGTAAAAAGATTAACACCAAAAGTAATAGTAGAAGAAGATGTTAAAGATGAAGCACAAGCAGAAGACAATGAAAAATATGATTACATTGTAGACTTAAAAGCAAAATCAGCATCATTAACACAAAAAGGTATTAAGAAAGCAGAAGAAACATTCAGACTAGAAAACTTCAATGATATAGAAAACTCAACATTAGTACACCATGTAAATCAAGCATTACGTGCACATGGAGTAATGAAAAAAGATATAGACTATATCGTAAAAGATGGAGAAGTACTAATAGTTGATGAATTCACAGGACGTATCATGTATGGAAGAAGATACAACAATGGATTACATCAAGCAATAGAAGCAAAAGAAGGAGTAAAAATTGCAGATGAATCAAAAACATTAGCAACAATTACATTCCAAAACTACTTCAGAATGTATGACAAATTATCAGGTATGACAGGTACAGCAATGACAGAAGAGGCAGAATTCGAAGAAATCTACAACTTAGACGTTGTTGCAATTCCAACAAACAAGCCAATGATAAGAAATGATCAAAATGATGTAATATACAAAAACGAAAATGCTAAATTTAATGCAATAGTACAAAGCATAAAAGAAAGCCACGAAAAAGGACAACCAGTCCTAGTTGGTACAGTATCAATAGAAAAATCTGAAAAATTAAGTAGAATTCTTAAAAAAGAAGGAATTAAACATGAAGTATTAAATGCTAAATTCCATGAAAAAGAAGCTGAAATCATAGCACAAGCTGGAAAGTTTGGAGCAGTAACAATTGCTACAAACATGGCAGGACGTGGTACCGATATTATGTTAGGTGGAAATAGTGAATTCTTAGCAAAACAAGAAATGAAGAAAAACAAAGTTCCAGAAAACTTAATAGAGGAATCAAACACATATTATGAAACAGATGAACAAGACATCTTAAGAGCAAGAGAAGAATTCAAAAAATTAGAAAAGAAATATGATGAAGAAATCAAAGAAGAAAAAGAAAAAGTTATAGCAGCAGGTGGTCTAAAAATAATTGGTACAGAAAGACATGAATCAAGAAGAATTGACAACCAGTTACGTGGACGTAGTGGACGTCAAGGAGACCCAGGAGAATCTAAATTCTATATAGGACTTGATGATGACTTAATGAAAATCTTTGGTGGAGACATGATTACAAAAGTTTACAACAAAATAGGAATGGACGAAAATGTTCCAATTGAAAACAAAATGATTAGTAATGCAGTTGAATCAGCTCAAAGAAAAGTTGAAGGTAGAAACTTTAGTACTAGAAAGAATGTATTAAAATATGACGATGTAATGAATGCACAAAGAGAAATAATCTACAAACAAAGAAGAGAAGTTTTAGATGGAGAAAACTTAAAAGACAATATATTAACAATGATAAAATCACTTGCAGAAGAAGTTGTATTAACATACTTTGCTAGTGAAGAAGAAGTTAGTGTAGAAGCACTTGACACAGATATTAGAAATACATTTGGAATTGAAATGGTTGACTTTATTAAAGAAAACTCAAAAGATTCAAATGCTATAATAGAAAAACTTCAAGAATTAGCATTGTCTAAATATGATGAAAAAGAACAAGAAATTGGAAATGATGACTTAAGAGAACTTGAAAGAGTTGTTATGCTTAAAGTTGTTGATCAAAAATGGATGGACCACATAGATGCTATGGATGAATTAAAAGATGGTATTGGTCTTCGTGCGTATGGACAACAAGATCCTGTTGTTAAATACAGAATTGAAGGTATGGACATGTTCGAGGAAATGGTTCTTGATATTAAACATGATGTTGTAAAAATTCTTATGAATTTACGTAAACAAGAAGATGTTAAGAGAGAAGAAGCAGCTAAAATTACTGGTGCAGCTCTACAAGCTATCAATAGCTTAGATAATGGGGAACAAATTAAAACTGAAGTTAACAAAACTGTTGTTAACGAAGGTCCTAAAGTTGGTCGTAACGACCCATGCCCATGTGGAAGCGGGAAGAAATATAAAAATTGTTGTGGTAAAAATCAATAGTAGCAATATTGACTGACATTGTAAAAGATGTCAGTCTTTTTCAATATAAATAATTTAATGATGAAGCTATTGATGAAAATGGTATTATAAATACCAATCAACTTAAGAGAAAAATAATAAAAACAAGAGAATCTAAAGTTGCAGATTCTCTTGTTCAAATCTTAGTTTGATTTAGGTTCAAATTGGATAAGTAACAATTTTTGAAATCCTACAAGATAATGTTTATAATTTTGTATTTTTGAAGAATTAAAATCTACTATTTGCATGTATTCATTGTTGTTAGCAATAAAACTTGCTCTAGCAATACCTTTGTCAAAAGCACATCCTTCTGACAATTCTAACCATTCTTCACCACCAAAGTAACCATTTTCATCATCATTGTGGTAATAATGGTAACCTTTGGTATAGTTCCGAGAAAATACGTGATAATTATAACCACTTCTTCTCATAGCAAGATAAATTTCGTTTTTAATATAGATTTGAGTATTAATTTGTTCTAGTAGTTCATCTTCTATAATTGAAAAAATCTTACCAGGATTTTCCCGAGTTACATAGACTTGTTTAACTTCCATAAATGTCCTCCTAATAATGAAAAAACAACGCCATGGAAAATAATCCATTCCATATATTTTATGTGACAATAATAATTTTAGCAGAAAATAAGAGAAAAGTCAATTTTTAAAAAAAATTCCGAACAACCCTTTGACAAATCTTGAAAAAAATTATATAATAGTCAAGTTGGCAAAATGCCAAAAAATAATAAAAAAGATAAAAGAAGGGAGAAAAGAATGGAACAAGAAGAAAACATATTAGGAAAAGAAAAAATAGGAAAACTAATCAGAAAATTCTCAATTCCTTGTATAATATCTATGTTGGTAAACTCGCTATATAATATAGTAGACCAAATATTTATAGGTCAAGGAGTAGGATATTTAGGAAATGGAGCTACAAATGTAGTATTCCCATTAGTAATGATATGTTTAGCATTTTCATTAATGTTTGGAGATGGTGCATCAGCATATCTAAGTTTAAAATTAGGAGAAAAAAAGAAAAAAGAGGCAGAAACAGGAATAGGAAATGGAGTATTGCTATCTGCAATTGTTTCAGTAATATTCTGCATTATAACACTTATATTTTTACCAGTATTTTTAAAAATATTTGGATGTACAGAAAATTTAAAAGAATATGCAATGGCATATGGGAAAATCATTGCAATAGGATTCCCATTCTCAATGATAGGAACAACATTAAACTCTATTATTAGAGCAGATGGAAGTCCAAAATATTCAATGGTAAGTATGGTAAGTGGAGCTGTATTAAATACAATATTAGATCCAATATTCATATTTGTATTTCATAAAGGTGTAGAAGGTGCAGCATTAGCAACAGTTATAAGTCAAATATTAACATTTATATTAAATGTTGCATATATAAAAAGATTTAAATCAATAAAATTATCAAAAGAAAGCTTTAAATTAAAAGCAAATGTATGTAAAAAAGTTTCAGCATTAGGAATAAGCAGTTTTATTACGCAAATGAGTGTTGTATGTGTTATGACAGCTGAAAATAATTTACTTGGAAAATACGGAGCAGAAAGCAAATTTGGAGCAGAAATACCAATAACAGTATTAGGAATAGTAATGAAAATAAGCCAAATACTAAATAGTATAATAATTGGTATAGCAGCAGGAAGTCAACCAATATTTGGATATAATTATGGTGCAAGAAAATATGATAGAGTAAAACAAGCATTAAAAATAGTATTAGGCTCAAGTGTAGTAATAAGTACAATAGCATTTATATTATTCCAAACAATACCAGACAAATTAATATTAATATTTGGTAGCGGTGATGAAAATTACATGGAATTTGCATGTTTAGCATTTAGAACATATTTAATGCTTACAATAGTAAATGGTGTACAAATTCCATCAGGAATATTCTTCCAAGCAATTGGAAAAAGTACAAAAAGTGCAATATTATCACTTTCAAGACAAATTGTTATATTAATTCCATCAATGATAATATTAAGTAGTATGTTTGGAATCATGGGAGTGTTAAGTGCAGGACCAGTAGCAGATGGAATAGCATTTATTTTAGCGGCGATATTCTTAATAAAAGAGGTTAAAGGATTAAAAGCAAATGTAAATGCTAATGAAATTGTAAAAGAAGAAACAAAGCAAAATAGTACAACTGATAAACAAATAGTAATTACAATTTCTAGAGAATATGGTTCAGGCGGAAGATATATAGGAAGATTAATTGCAGACAAATTAGGAATAAAATTATATGATAAAGAATTTGTTGAAAAATTAGCAGAAGAAACAGGTTTAGCAGAAGAATATATTGAAAGCAATGAACAAAAAAGAGATGCATTAGCAATACTTAATAATGGATATTATGCAGGTTTAAACAATTCTGATGACTTATTTATAAAAGAATCTGAATTAATTAAAGAAGTTGCGGAAAAGGAATCTTGCGTAATTGTAGGAAGATGTGCAGATTTTATATTAAAAGATAAAGAAAATGTTGTTAGTATTTTTGTTGCTAGTAGCATGGAAGATAAAATTAAAAGAGCAACTGAATTTTACAATTTAGATAGGGCAAAAGCTGAAAAAGAAATAATCAGAATAAATAAATTAAGAGCAAATCATTATAAATATTATACAGAAAAAGAGTGGAAAGATCCTTCTAATTATGATATTTGTATTAATAGTGATGCAATTGGTGTAGAGAATGCAGCAAATCTAATTTGTGAGATTGTAAAAGAACATCAAGCAGTATAGAAATAAAAATGGGGTTGAATAACAACCTCATTTTTATTTTATAGCTGAATTTATTTCATCAATTGATATTGAACCTTGCCTCAAAATATGAACTTTGCCATCAACAACTTTAACAATAGTAGAAGCAAGGCCAATTTTGCTAGGACCATCATCAATAAAGCAATCAACTTTTCCAGCAAAATCTTTCATTATATCATTTAAATTGGTTCCGCTTGGTTTGCCAGAAATATTAGCACTAGGAGTAGCAATTGGAACACCAGCATAATTTATTAAATTTAAAGCAATATCATTTGCAGGCATACGAATTCCAATAGTATCAGAGCCAGCAGTTAAAACGTCAGGAACAATTTTCTTTTTATTTAAAATAATAGTTAAAGGACCAGGAAAGAATTTTTTTATTATAGCATATTCTATATCTGTAATGTCTTTTGCAACACTTTCAATCATGCCAATATTGCTAACTAAAAGACTTATAGGTTTATTTAAAGGTCTTTGTTTTGCTTCATATATTTTTTTAATAGCATTTTTATCTAATCCATTAGCTCCAATACCATAAACTGTTTCTGTTGGAAATATTACTAAACCTCCGTTTTTTATGATTTGGGCAGGTTCGATTAATTTTGTATAATCTTTATTATTTTTTAAATCTAAGTACATTTCAATCCTTCTTTCTTACAGAAATATTATACTCTCGGAAGTTTGGAAAAGCAATAGATTTGAACTTTTTTGTAGAATATGGTATAATATAAATATGAGTGAGGTGGAGAAAATGAGTGAATTAGAAAATAATTTAATTGAAAAAGTAAAAATTTTAATTTTATATGGAGACAGACCAGTTGATGGAGAAAATAAAGATGGAAAAGTAGAGAGAATATTTAGAGATGAGGATGATACAGCTCATTATTTTTATATAAGAGAATTTTTGCAATCTCATATGAAAGATGAAGAGGAATTGCAAAATGCTTTAAAAGAAAGAAGTGATGTAAATAGTGTTTTTTATGAAATGCAAAAATTAGGACATATTGTATTTGCTGAAAATACTTCATCACCAGACTACAAAACAGGAATTTTCTATATGCCTAAAGAAATTTCTAAAAAGCAAAAGCAAGCGTTAAAAGTATTAAAAGGACAATTAGAAAAAGAAGATTATAACCTTTTAGCATTTATAAATCTTCATAGAGATGAGGATGGAATATTAATAGGAAATCAGAAACATGGTTCTGCAAAAATTTTAGATAGTTTTGTTAATGAAGAACAAGAAAGATAATTTAATATTTTAAATCATATCATATATATTATCAAGGAGGTAATGTATATGAACAAAAAAGAAGTTTTAAAGTTCCAAATATTTAGCATTATATTTGTTAGTATATTAGGGACTTTATTACATTTTACTTATGAGTGGTCTTTGGATAATAAAATAGTAGCAGCGTTTTCTGCTATGAATGAAAGTACATGGGAACATTTAAAGTTATTGTTTTTTCCAATGCTGATAACTACAATTATAGGATATTTTTATATAGGGAAGAATGTGCCTAATTTTTTATGTGCAAAAACATATGGTATTGTTACTGCAATATTGTTTGTTATAATTTTCTTTTATACTTATACAGGAGTGGTTGGTAGGAATTTTGCAATTCTAGATATTGGAAGTTTCTTTGTTGCAGTTATATTAGGTGAGTATATAGCTTATAGAATTATGATTTCATCTAGTTTTAAATTTAAATGTAATAAAAATTTGGCAATAATCGTTTTGACGTTCTTGTTTGCGGCATTTGTATTATTTACCTATTTTACACCACAAATAGGGTTATTTAAGGAGCCTATAGAAAATGGATATGGAATTTTAAAATAATTAAGTTAAAACAATAAATGAGCTCTGTACAATACAGAGTTCATTTATATATAAAATTAACAATTACAATCATTTTGTTGCATATCTAAGCAACTACCATCATTCATATAAAATTTCTTTTCTGCTAGTTTATCTTGAACACCTCTTAAAGCCTCACCAAATCTTTGGAAGTGAACAACTTCTCTTTCACGTAAGAATCGAAGAGGGTCTACTACATCTGGATTATCTCTACATAAATCTATTAATTTTTCATAAGTGGCACGTGCTTTTTGTTCTGCTGCTAAGTCTTCTTGTAAGTTTGCAATAGCATCTCCTTTACAAGCTAAACAATTTGCATCAAATGGTACTCCTGCAGCTGATTGTGGATATACATCTACACCATGGTCTGTATAATATGCACTTAGACCTGCAGTTTCAATTTCTTCAATTGAGGCATTTTTTGTTAATTGATGAACAATAGTGCCAACCATTTCTAGGTGAGCTAATTCTTCTGTACCAATATCATTTAAAATAGCTTTAGCTTTTTGGTCTGGCATACCGAATCTTTGAGATAAATATCTAAGAGAGGCAGCAAGTTCTCCATCTGGACCTCCATATTGGCTAATAATAACTTTTGCAAGACGTGGGTCTGAGCATTTAATATTAATTGGATATTCTAAAACTTTATTATAAGTCCACATTTAAACAATTCCTCCTTCCCAAGGCCATGGTTCTTCAAGCCATCTCCATTTATTACAAGGAAATTGGATTGTCAAAGGCCCATAAACTTTTTGATATTTGTCAGTTAATTCTCTATACTCTTTACAATATTTTCTGTGTAAACAAAGAGCTTTTTCATCATCAGGATGAGTGTCTAAATAAAGACCTAATTCAATTATAGCAAAATTTAAGCATTTGATATTTTGCAACATTTCTTTTTGAGTTGGTCTACAGTCATCATTAAAAGACATATTTATAGTGTTTGTTGTCATTGTAGGCATAGAATTCATAGTATTCGTATTGCCCATACAATTGCAGTTTCTATTTGTATTATTCATCATTATTTATTGCACCCCTCTCCAATAGTATTTGTTGCTTCTAAGAATTCGTTAACTCTCATAGATTGGCAAGGCATATAAGGACTTACTAATTCAGGGAAGATTGTTCCCATTTTTAAACCAACACAAGGTTTGAAAGTTTTATCCATGTATTGCCAAGGAACATAACTTTGAGCTAACATTGGATTTTCTGGAAAAACACTCATTTCATATTCTTCGTCAAATCCACATTCACATTCGTCTGCAACATTCATTTCATAATCACAAGGACAAACATCATTACATTTGTCTTCGAGCATGTTATTTGCAGTATTGCAACATGCATTATTATTCATGCAACGGCATTTTTGATATCTACGCGTAAACATATTAATCCTCCTTTTCTTGATTGTATATTACATAATATGACAAAAATAAAAAAATGTTAAAATTTTTTTGAAAAAGTATTGACAATTAAAAATAAATAGGGTATACTAAGAACTGCGTTGAGCAATAACAAAATAATGACATGCTCCTATAGCTCAGTTGGTTAGAGCAACCGGCTCATAACCGGTAGGTCCTAGGTTCAAGTCCTAGTGGGAGCACCATTTTTTTATTACATAAGTAATAAAAAATTTGGACAGGTGGCCGAGTGGCTAAAGGCGGCAGACTGTAAATCTGTTCTCATACGAGTACGAAGGTTCGAATCCTTCCCTGTCCACCATATCAAATCTTAGGGTTATAAAATCCTAGGATTTTTTTTGATATAAATTAGCACTCTACTATTGACTCTGCTAAAACAAAGTGATATAATAATAAATGTCAAAAGATATATAATAAAAGTAAAAAGGCCGGGACATCAAGTTTCTGGTCTAAAACTATAAGATAAATGCACCGATAAGAACCGGTCCCAAAAGTACCAAAAATGCACCGATAAGAACCGGTCCCAAAAGTACCAAAAAGGAGGTAGGTATTATGAATATTCAAAAATTTACTCAAAAATCATTAGAAGCAATACAAAGTGCACAAACATTAGCAGCAGAAAGGCAAAATGCACAAGTAGAGCAAGAACACTTATTATTAGCTTTATTGGAGCAAGACAATAGCTTGATTAAAGAGTTATTGAAAAAAATTAGTACAATAGATGGGCTAGAAGATGAACTTGGCAACATAATTAATAATATGCCAAGAATTACTGGAGGAGCTACACAGAATGATAGCATTTATGTGTCACAAGATGTTAATAAGACATTGGCTGATGCAGAAAACATTGCTAAAAAGATGAAAGATGAATATGTTTCTGTTGAACATATTATGATTGGGATTTTTGATGATGCTAATAGCAAAATTAAAGATTTATTACGTAGATATAGCATTACTAAAAATGAATTTCTAAAAGCTTTGTCAGAGGTTAGAGGTAACACAAGAGTTACTTCTGATAATCCAGAAGATACTTATGATGTTCTTAAAAAGTATGGCCAAGATTTAACCGAAATGGCAAGAGAGCAAAAGCTGGATCCTGTAATTGGTAGAGATTCTGAAATTAGAAATGTTATTAGAATTTTATCAAGAAAAACCAAAAACAATCCATGTTTAATTGGTGAACCTGGTGTTGGTAAAACTGCTATTGCAGAAGGATTAGCTCTAAGAATTGTTAGAGGAGATGTGCCAGAAGGCTTAAAAGAATGTAGCATATTTTCACTTGATATGGGTCTATTAATAGCAGGAGCTAAATATAGAGGAGAATTCGAAGAAAGACTAAAAGCTGTACTACAAGAAGTAAAAAAGAGTGAAGGACGTATAATTTTATTTATTGATGAAATTCACACAATTGTAGGTGCAGGAAAAACAGATGGTGCAATGGATGCAGGAAACTTGTTAAAACCAATGTTGGCAAGAGGTGAATTACATTGCATTGGGGCTACAACTTTAAATGAATACAGACAATATATTGAAAAAGACCAAGCACTAGAAAGACGTTTCCAACCAGTAATGGTAGATGAACCTTCAGTAGAAGATACAATTTCAATTTTAAGAGGCTTGAAAGAAAGATATGAAGTATATCATGGTGTAAAAATATCAGATAATGCTTTAATTTCAGCAGCAACATTATCACATAGATATATATCAGATAGATTTTTGCCAGACAAAGCAATTGACTTGATTGATGAAGCATGTGCAATGATCAAAACAGAGATGGAATCAATGCCAACGGAACTTGATGAAGTTTCTAGAAAAATTATGCAATTAGAAATAGAAGAAACAGCTTTAAGTAAAGAAAAAGACGAAATTTCAAAACAACGTTTAGCAGATATTCAAAAAGAAAAAGCAGAATTAAAAACAAAATTTGATGCAATGAAGGCAAAATGGGAAAATGAAAAAACTGCTATTGGAAAAGTTCAGAAATTACGTGAAGAAATCGAACAGACAAATGCTCAAATTGAACAAGCAGAAAGAAGTTATGACTTAAATAAAGTTGCAGAATTAAGATATGGTAAACTTCCAGAATTACAAAAAGAGCTAGAAAAAGAGGAAGAAATTTCAGAAAAGAGCAAAGAAGATGGATTATTAAGAAATAAAGTAACAGATGAAGAAATTGCAAAAATCATATCAAGATGGACAGGAATCCCTGTTACTAAATTAATGGAAGGTGAAAGAGAAAAAATTCTAAACCTAGATAAAATTCTTCATAAGAGAGTAATAGGTCAAGACGAAGCTGTTGAAAAGGTTTCAGAAGCAATTATGCGTTCAAGAGCCGGTATAGGAGATCCACGTAGACCAATAGGTTCATTCATGTTTTTAGGTCCAACAGGTGTTGGTAAAACAGAGCTTGCAAAATCACTTGCAGAAGCACTATTTGATGATGAGCATAATATGGTAAGAATTGATATGTCTGAATATATGGAAAAATATTCTGTTTCAAGATTAATTGGTGCGCCTCCAGGATATGTAGGATATGATGAAGGTGGACAATTAACAGAAGCTGTTAGAAGAAGACCATATTCAGTTGTATTATTTGATGAAATAGAAAAAGCACATCCAGACGTATTTAATGTATTGTTGCAAGTCTTAGATGATGGACGTATTACAGACTCACAAGGCAGAACTGTAGATTTTAAAAATACGATTATAATATTAACATCAAACTTAGGCTCTGAATATATTTTAGAAGGAATTCAGGAAAATGGAGAGATTTCAGAAGAGGCTAAAAATAAAGTAGAGGAATTATTAAAGAGAAGCTTTAGACCAGAATTTTTAAACAGATTAGATGAAATAGTATTTTATAAACCACTTCGTAAAACAGAAATATCAAAAATATTAGAACTTCTAATTAAAGATTTGGAAAGAAGACTTGAAGATAAACACATCAAACTTGAATTAACTCAATCTGCTAAAGATTATTTAATAGACAATGGTTATGATGAAGTTTATGGTGCAAGACCTTTAAAGAGATTTGTACAGAAAAAGCTTGAGACTTTAATTGCTAAAAAGATTTTATCGCAAGAAATATTGCCTAATACAACAGTAAAAATTGATAGTAATCAAGATGGTTTATTTATAAGTCGTATATAAAATGTGAGGCTTTGCACAAAAGTCATTTGAAAAATGCGAAAAAAATCACGAAAGTCGTTTGACTTTTGTGATTTTTTTGTCTTTTATATATTATGCTTTAGCTTCTTCAGTTGACTTTTTATGTTTAATAACATCAACTATACAAGTAATTGCCAAAGTAACAACTGTAATACCAACTAAAATACCTAAATATTGACCTTTGAAATTTGTAGCAGTTGGAACTAAAATTTCTCTGAATAATTTGATTGAGTATGTCATAGGTAAGTATGATGTAAGTCCTTGGAATCCTTTATCAATTGTTTCGATAGGGAATGTACCACCAGAAGCTGCTAATTGTAATACTAAAACAACTAATGCTAAGAATTTTCCAATATCACCGAAATTTCTAATTAAGAATTGTATAATACTTACAAAAGTAATACCAACTAAAATACTTGCTGTGTAATATAATGCATTGTTTTGAATATCAAAACCTAAACCTAATTTTAAAAGTATAGCTACAATTAGACCTTGTAAAGCACCAAGTCCAATGTATGCAATATTTTGTAATATTTTATTTTTATAATCATGGTCAAAGATTTTAAATCTATGTTTTTGATCATAGTATAGAACAACATAAGCCATTAAAGCACCAACCCATAAACCAATACATAAGAATAATGGGGTAAAGGCGATACCATAAGAATTTACTTCACCATAAGCTTCTGTTTTGAATTCAACAGGTTTAGCTCCAAAATCTTCGATTCCTTTTAATGATTTTAATTGTTCTTTAGTATTAGCAAGGCCTTCATCAATAGATGTCTTGAATGTTTGAACACCTTCAACTAATTTGTTACTTCCATCATAAGCAGAAGCAGTTCCAGCATTTAATGTGGTTAAAGCATTATCAATTGTTTTAGAATTTGAATTTAAAGTTGCTAATCCATTTGTTAATGTAGAACTTCCAGCTGTTAATTGAACTGTACCATTAGATAAAGTTGCAATTCCTTGATTTAATGAAGATGTACCTTGTTTTACTTGAGTTAGAGCTGATTTTAAACTTTGAACACCAGTTGTTAATTTTCCTAAATCTTGAGTTCCAGCTACTAATTTTTGAGTTCCGGCATATAAATCGTTTGCTCCAGTTGTTAAAGCTTGACCTCCAATAGTTAATTGTTGGAAACCATCTAGGTTACCTTTTTCAGGGTCTTGAGCTAATAATTGATTAGCACTAGCAATTAAATACTGTAATGTTTGAGTATCACCATCAGAATAATTAGAAAGTGCTTGTAAAAGAGGTTTTACATTAGAATTTAAATATTCTACTTTTCCAACATATTCTGGTAGTTTTGTATTCAAATTAGCTGCACCAGTATTTAAATCATTTACACCACTAGCTAATGAAACGATGCCTGAATTACTTTGAGCTGATAATTCATCAACACCAGCATTTATTTGAGATATAGCACTATCTAGAGTTTGACCACCATTTTTTAATGTATCAACACCAGTAGAAACTTGAGATAATCCACTTTCTAGACTTTGACTTCCTGTATAAGCTGATGCTACACCATTGTCAAATTCTTTATAACTACTACTTAATTGGTTTGTACCATCATTAAGTTGTTTAATTCCATCATTTAAATTTTGAGAACCATCTAAAATTGAACTAGCACCATCACTTATAGTTTGTAAGCTATCTGGAACTTCGTTTAATTTATCTGATAGATTTGCAATGATTTCTCTATCAACTTTTGATTGTAGGTTTAATTCGATAGTTTTTACAGCACTATTTATAATTTGTGTTGCTAAATAGTTTGTGGCTTGGTTTGGTCTGTATGTTATTTGAGCAACTTGTTTATCAGTAGTTGCACCACTTTCTAAACATGCTGTGAAATTTTCTGGAATTTCTATTGTTGCATAATAATCACCTTTTTCCATTCCATCATTTGCGTCTTCTTTGCTTACTTCGCAAATATTAAATGTTGCACTGTCTTTTAGACTTTGTACAAATTCATTTCCTTGATTTTTGTCATCTTTTCCACTATCTAAGTTAACTACTGCTATTTTCATGTCACTTAAAGTTCCATATGGATTCCAATAAGATTTTAAATAGAAAAAGCTATAGATAATAGGGATTAATAAAACTACAGCAAAAATCAAGATTTTTAAGATTTTTTCTTTTTTCATAATAAAATCATTCCTTTCTTAATCCTTTTTTTATAATTTCTGATATACTATTTGCTATCATTTGTTCATCCATTGTTTTATCTTTATCAGTCCACTCAAGAATTAGAGCCATATACATTTTATAAACTAAAAATGATGTGACATCTAAGTCAGTGAATTCGATAAACCCTTTTTCTTTTGCTTTTTGTAGTTTACTTTTGATGTAATTTTGAATTTGTGTGTCAATCAATGTTAGATTTTTTATAATAATTGGGTTTTTTAACCATTCAGCTTCTTTGGAAATTATATTTAAAAAGTCTTTTTCTTTTCTGTATTTTAATAATTTACAAGTTGCTTCATTTACGGTATCAAAAAAGTCTAGATTTTTACTTTCGACCTCTTCTACAATTGCTTTCATATTTTGGATTTCTTCTTGGATAAAGTATTCAAGTAAAGCTTCTTTACTATCAAAGTAACGGTAAATTGTTTTTTTGGTAACACCAGCTTCTCTAGCGATTTCATCCATAGATACTTTTTTAAATCCGAATTTATGGAATAGCTCTCTAGCAACTTCTATAATTTGTTCTTCTTTCAAGATTAACACCTCCTGTATACTGATATACTATTCTAGTTATTTAGTATACCATGAGCGGAAATATTTGTCAACATGTTTTTTCAAGAATTTCAGTAATTTTTAATGAAATATAGAAATATAAAAGTTAATATGATAGAATAATAATTGATAAGGTGTGAAAGGAATGAAAGACAAAATGGATAAATCCAAATTAAGAGAAAAATATCAAAAATTTCAAGAATTAACAGAAAATATGAAAAGAGACCATATAAGCGAAAGTGCAGCACAATGTGCATATTACACGATATTATCATTTATACCATTTGTAATTTTGTTGATAACATTGATTCAATATACGGGAATAGCGCCACAAACACTATTTGATGCAATTTCAAAAGTTATTCCATCAAGTATGAGCGAAATGGTGTTAGGAATAGTTCAAGAAGTATATTCGAAATCTATAGGAACAATTTCAGTTTCCATAATATTCACATTATGGTCAGCTGGAAAAGGATTTTACGCATTAACAGCAGGGTTACAAACAGTTTACCAGACTAAAAGTAAAAAAATAACTTCATATATATATTTAAGAGTAAAAGTTTTATTAGAAACAATTTTGTTTATTATAATGATAGTGATGGGATTGACAATATTAGTGTTTGGAAATGGTGCTATAGATATAATTAAAGAGAATTTTGGAGCATTGGAGAATTATAACTTAATATCATCAATTATGACACAGTTAGGGGTTATATTTGCAACATTTGTAGTATTCTTGTTGTTATATAAGTTTATGCCAAAACATAGGGTATCAATTAAAAGCCAAGTGTATGGTGCATTATTTGGAGCTATTTCACTTAATATAATATCATTTGTATTTTCAAGATATTTGACAATTTTTAAAGGATTTTCTATTACCTATGGAAGTTTAACTACTTTGATGCTTGTTATGATGTGGACTTATTCTTGCTTTTATACTGTGTTTTTGGGAGCTGAATTCAATAAATTTATGAATAAAAATAATTCTTGATTTTTGCACCGTTGGGACCGGTTCTCAACGGTGCAAAATTTTAGAGAATACTTCCTAAAACCAATATACCTAAATTATCTTCATAGATTTTTTTAAATTGAGTCATAGGAAGAGGATTAGTACCAAGTCCAACCTCAATAGTATATCCGGGTCTATTGTAATTTTGAATAAACCAATCTTTGTAACCAGCAAAGCTGGAATTATAGGGTGTAGGTTCAAGAGAATATCCACTAACATTAGCAAATTGAGTTCCAATTTGAAAAGCACCAGGAGGGTTATAATTTTGGAATTGCCAGTAGATAACTTCACCTTGAGAATGATAAGCAAGTATAAGTCTAAAATTATGTTGTAAAGTAAAATTATAAACAGCTAAAGCTTCTGGTTCTGTAAGAGGACCATATCCAACAAAATCATGAGGGGCAGGACCGATTGAAGCCTTGCTCGTATTTTATTTCTCGAGCTTGTTGCCAGCCAGCAGGAAACTGAAGATTGAGGTCAACTCCGCGAATATTGGCCTTCCATCCATTAGGAAAAGGAATTGTTGCAAAGCCATAAGCAATTTTTTCTGCTTGTTTGTATGAAGGAGATGTAGTGGGAAGAGCGCCAGTAACTAAATCAACTCCGGTCTGGATTAACTAGAGGAACAATATAAATAGAAACAGTATTAAACAAACGTCTAGCATCAAAATTCCAAATAGTAGAATTTGTTTGGATAGCATTGCAGTAATCATATAGAAATTCTAAAAGAACCAAAGAAGTAATCCATTCATTTGCGTGATAACTTGCAGAATAAAATACTTCTTTTTGGCCTCGACCAACTCTAATAAAAGGGATATCTTTACCCATAATGCTTTTGCCAATAGAACCAGTTTGGATAAAAGGGTAAGATTGTTTTAAAATACGTAAATTTTCATATAATAAATTAGAACTAAATTCAAAATCGTCCATAAAAACCTCATTTCTTGGCATTTGTAAAAATACCATAATATTTTAATATTATATGCTGCAAAAATAAAAAGTGGAACGGATGAGAACCGGTCCCATCCGTCCCGTTCGACAATAATTGACCAGTAATATTGCCAAAAAAATTATTATAATTACAATATTAAAATATAATTATAAAAATTTTAGGAGGAATAGACAATGGAAACAAATATTTTTACAGGTTTTAACAAATTGGATGACGCAATTCAAGGAATAAATAAAGCTAATTTAATAGTAATAGCTTCAAGACCTTCAATGGGAAAAACAGCATTTGCATTAAATATTGCTACAAATGTAGCAATAAGGCAAAAATTATCAGTAGCGATATTTAGTCTTGAAATGTCAAAAAAACATTTAATTAAAAGGATATTATGTAGTAAAAATGACGTAGATATTGACAAAGTGATAACAGAAACAATTGAAGATGAAGACTTTTCTGAAAAAGGTATATATATAGATGATACACCTGCAATTTCAATAAACAAGATACGTGAAGAGTGCATAAATTTAAAAAAGGAAAAGAATATAAAATTAATATTAATAGATTCACTAGAATTAATAAGAAGTGATAATAATTATGATATACAAGAGCTAAAAATTATAGAAATTACTAAAAAATTAAAAACACTTTCTAAAGAAATAGAAATTCCAATAATAGTAACATCACAACTATCAAATAAGCCAGATGTAAGGTTTTATCTAAAAGAAGAAGCTAGGCCTAAACTGACTGATTTGTATAGTGTTGTTGTAGAAGAGGCAGATATAATAATGCTATTGTATAGAGATGATTATTACAATACAGAAAGTTATAAAAAAGATATTGCAGAAGTTATAGTGGCAAAAAGTATGCAAGAAAATCAAAATATAGTAGAGTTGTTATTCATAAAAAAATATTTGAAATTTGTAAGTTTAAAAAAGTGTGATGAGGAAGATGAATATCTTGAGATAGAAGAAATTAGTTTAAAACAAAAATTAAGATGTTTAAAAGATTATACTAATGTATTAGATGGAATTAATATAAAAGATGTAAAACAATTGGAAAAAAGCTGTTGGAATGATGAAATATATGTTGTGTTAAATAATGGAGATATGTACAGTAATGGAATTTTAAGAGACACTAAAATAGATAGATTGTTTGGATTGTGCGAAATTGAGAATATGTATAAAATAAAATTAGATAATACCATTGTTCCAATGAAAAATATAGAAGAATGGAACAATTTTGACTTTTATTTACATAATAAAAATGAATCATATAAAAAGATAATTAATAATGAGTTTTCTATAACAGCTTTAACACAAGAAAATAAAGTTATTGCAATTAATTTTTGGGAAACTTTTGGAATAGTTCCAGAAAATTTTTTGGATGTTGATGATATTGTTTTGGAAAAAGATGAAAGAGGATATACTGAACCATATGTTATAAAAAAAGGACAAAGAATACAATTATATGTAAGAGATAAATATTAATAATACTTGAATATTATTATAATATAGTATAAAATAAGTCAAAAGAGACAGCAGAGAACCGGTCCAAAAAGTTCCAATAAAAAATGGTACTTTTAAGAACCGGTCCCAACGGTACCTTTTAGAAAATAAGGAGGATAGCGATATTATGAACAAATATATGGAAATAGCCAAAAACAAATCAATACAAGGATTCAAAAACAAAGAAGGTGGACCTTTTGGAGCAGTAATAACTGACAAGGAAGGTAATATTATAGCAGAAGGAAATAATAGAGTATTATGTAGTAATGATCCGACAGCTCATGCAGAAGTAGTTGCAATAAGAACAGCTTGTGAAAAGCTAAAAACTTATGATTTATCAGGTTATATATTATACACTTCATGTGAACCATGTCCAATGTGTTTGTCCGCAATAATTTGGGCAAATATTAAAACAGTATATTATGGTTGCACAAAGGAAGATGCAGGAAGTATCGGTTTTAGAGATGACATTATATATCAATATTTAAAGGGTGAAAATAAAGATTTGATTAATTTAAAGCAAATGGATAGAGATGAATGTATACATGCTTTTGAAGAATATAAAAGGGAAAATGGAGTAATATATTAAATCTATTATTGAAAATAAGGGGGAATAGAAATGGAATATATGAGAAAGTGTAACGTTTGTGGACATATTTGGTGTTATACAGATGAGGATGTAAAGGCTAGTACAAGAGAAGCTCTAACGGCTGGAATTGCTGCTATTGGTACAGTTGCTAATGCTATTGGAGGAACAAGGTATGATGCATATGAACAAAATAAAATAGCTAATAATGCTTCAAGTAAAATTGTGGATTATGTTAAATGCCCACATTGTAATTCTAGAGATACAATTAAAATAACAAAAGAAGATTTAAATGTAATAAAAGATATTGAACAAAAAAAGAAAAACAACTATTTTACAACAACGCCAAAAGATGAAATAATAAAGAAGATCGAAAATTACATTAAAAATCGAGATTATTTAAGCGCAGAGCTTTATATGGAACAAATTATTGAAGCAAGACCTGTAGAATTAACTCAAGAGGAAGTAAAGTTGTACATAATGAAATTATATATAGATTATAAAGCTTCAAATGATGATGAATTGATTGAAAAATGTATTAGTTTAGAGAGCAAATTAGAAGATAACCAATACTTTGATTGTATTATAAAATTTGGTGATGAACAAACAACTAAAAAGTATAAAGAAATAAGTGATAAAATTTCTGAAGGTGTAGATGATGCTATTGATTTAAAAATGGAAAAAGACTATGATGAAAAAGTTAAGAAAAATAAAAAAATAGCAAGAATTTTTGCGATAGGTTTAATAAGTGTTATAGTAATTGTTTTGATATTTGGGATAAAAAGTTCAATTGAAAGGGATAAACAAATAAATGCTATAAAAAATTCAATAAGTAGTGCGAATACTTTTATAAAGTTCGGTAAGGACAGCTTTTTTTAAGGAGCGAGATTTAAAATGAACAAGAAAACTTTAAAAGTTACTATTTTTGTTTTTATCGCAATAATAACTATTATAATAATAGCAAGTTTATTGTATAAAAACAATTCTAAAAACATAAAAAATGATGAACAAAGCAATGATTCTATATCATCTATATCAAAAACTTGGCAAGATGATTGTTTGAATTCCAAAATTTCTAATAATATGATATATTTATATTCTTCGCGGAGGAACAACAGGAACATTAGATACATATTATAAAAACTTATCTGATGATTTTAAAATTTCAGAAGAAACAACATCAAAAGAAGTACATAATAATTTATTCTTTGAAAAATTTCAAGAAGAATATAACAAAATAAATTATGATTCACTTGAACAAACTTCAAAAGATATTTTGAATGGTTTAATGTATTATTGGGCTGATGGAGGAAACTATATTTCATTAGAAAAACCGATAGAAAAAGCTTGGATAGTAGGTGCTGGTGAAAACAATATCAATCCTCAAAAACATAGAAAGATAGTTATTTTGTCTAATTTAAAATATTATCAAGATGCTGGAATTGAGATGAATTTTTGGCTTGATAAAAATAATAAAGAAAATCATAATGCAACAAATTATTTTTTTGGAAAGAATGATGATTATTATAGAAAAAGAGGAATAAATGATACGGCTAGTGATAATGGTATATGGGAGAATGTATCAAGAGACTATTACAATAATGAAAAATATGTTTTACTTGATATAGATAGTGTTAATAAAACTATGGAAGAAAACAAGGACTTTTTAGTATTTATGCAAGAATATTTAAAAATTTATTATGAAGACAAAAGAGAACATGAATTAGCTGCAGCAGAAAAGGAAAAAGAAGAGAAATCTAAGGAACCATCTATAGGAATGACAAAAGAAGAGGTTTTAAAAGGAGCTTGGGGTAGTCCTAAGAAAAAGAATATTACTGAAACTAAATCTGGTACATATGAACAATGGGTTTATGGTAATGAGCGATATATTTATTTTGAAAATGATAAAGTTACATCAATTCAAAAAAGTAATTAATAATCTATTTTACTACAAAGCGAATGAGTATTCTATCTCATTCGCTTTATGGTTTTAACTTTTGGTGGAGATGAGGGGAGTCGAACCCCTGTCCATAACACCATCCACACAAACTTCTCCGAGTGCAGTTTATTATTAAAATTCATCTAACAAGCATTAATAAACAAACGATTGATAGATATATCTGCGAAGTTACCCACTGTTTTTGCAGAAAAAACAGCTTTGTTTCCCACTAAAATGACACCAAATTAAAATATGTGGGGATATTTTAATAGGCGATGCTGCAATTAGGCAGCAAATGCTAATTCTGTATTATCAGCGTTTATATTTAGTTTTCTCGTTTTTTAAAGTGGCAAACGAGAATCCACTACTCGCTATCTGTGTTTCCAATGCAATGTCGAAACCATTACATCCCCATATAAAATACAATAATTATTATAATATATTTTGAAATTAAATTCAAGTTTTTTTAAATTGAAAAATTAAAATGCAAATGTATATTTTTTTCCTTTTTTGTCATAATAAGAATATACTTAAAAAACAAAAAGGAGGAAGATTATGAAAGCAACAGGAGTTGTAAGAAGAATAGATGATTTAGGTAGAGTAGTAATACCAAAAGAAATAAGAAAAACATTGCGTATAAAAGAAGGCGAGCCTTTAGAAATATTTACAGATAGAGAAGGCCAAGTAATATTAAAGAAATATTCACCAATAGGTGAACTATCAGAATTTGCATCAGGATATGCAGAAACATTATCAAAAACAACTGGACACATAGCATGCATAACAGATAAAGACACAGTAATAGCAATGTCTGGTGGACCTAAAAAGGAATTTTTAGAGCAAAATGTAAGTGAAGAGCTAGAACAATTAATGGAAGATAAAGAAATATATACAAGTAAAGAAAATAGTGATGTTGCAGTTCCTATAACAAAAAATGATAATAATGAAAGAAAATATAATGCACAAGTAGTATACCCAATAATTTCAAATGGGGATACAATTGGAACAGTAATTTTATTGTCTAAAGAATCAAATACAAAAATGAATGAAGTCGAAAAAAAGGTTGCTCAGTCAGCTGCAAGTTTTTTGGGAAGTCAAATGGAAATATAAATTTATATATTTTGCAAAAAAAGGTACGGATGGGACCGGTTCTTAAAAGTACACTTTACATAAAAGTGTACTTTTAAGAACCGGTCCCATCCGTACCACTTATTTAATTTTCAAGTTAACTACAGTAACGCCCATTTCACCTTCGCCAAAAGTACCAGGGCGGAAAGAATCAACAAACTTATTTGTTTTTAAATAACGTTGTATTCCTTTACGTAAGGCTCCAGTGCCTTTTCCGTGTATTATACGAATAGGTGATAATTTAGCCATAAAACAATCATCAATATATTTGTCTATAATTGGAACAGCTTCATCAACAGTTAAGCCTAAAACATTAATTTCTGGTTTTACGGTTTGAGCTTTAAAATTTGCACTACCAAGCACTTTGTTAGAGCTTCCAATACTAGTTTTTCCGTGAGCAGTACTTGAAGAATGTCCACTGGACTTAGCTTGATACAAATTTTTTATATCAACTTTCATTTTCATTATACCAACTTGAACCTGAACGGTGTCATCTTTAGAAATATTAGAAACAACAATAGCATCCGTACCTAAAGTATTTACATATACATTCAAGCCTGGTTTTATATCTTCACGTTCAATAGGTGGAAGTAAATTATCAGATAGTTCGATATTACCAGCGTTACTCAAGCCAGAGCCAGAAAGTGAAGATATTTCGTCATTCAATTTATTTCTAAGTTTATTGGCTTTTGATGCAGAATTAGTATGGTCCATATCTTTAATGATAGAATTGGCAGTTTCTTTTGCGTCAATTAAAATCTGTTTAGCCTCTTGCTTAGCATTAGCAATTAATTCTTTTTCTTTGCTAGAAACATCAAAATGCTGATTCTTTAAAGATTTACGCAATTCTTCAGCTTCGTTTAAAGCAATAGAAGTACGTCGTTTTTCATCTTCAATTTTAGATTTTTCATCATAAATATTTTTAAGTAAATCTTCAAGATTAACAGTTTCTTTGTCAATCATAGAAGAGGCACGATCTATAATAGTTTCATTTAATCCTAATTTTCTACTTATTGCAAAAGCATTACTTTTTCCAGGGATACCAATTAGCAAGCGATAAGTAGGTTTTAGATTTTCTATATCAAACTCTACACTGGCGTTTTTGAAGCCAGGTGTAACCAAAGCATATTTTTTCAATTCTTGATAATGTGATGTTGCAACAGTAAGGCAACCAAGCTCTGTAAAGTATTGCAAAATGCTGATTGCAAGATGTGCACCTTCAAGTGGATCTGTACCAGAACCTAATTCGTCAACAAGAATTAAGCTGTCTGCAGTGGCTGTCTGAGTGATTTTTACAATATTACTGATGTGAGATGAAAATGTACTTAAAGATTCAGTAATACTTTGCTCATCACCAATGTCAGCGAAGATACTATCGAATACATAGAGGCTAGAATGTTCATCTGCAGGTATATTTAAACCACTACATGCCATGACTGATAAAAGGCCAATTGTTTTTAAAGATACAGTTTTTCCACCAGTGTTTGGACCTGTAATAATCAAACTTGAAAAGTCAGTGCCTAGTTCTAAAGAAATCGGTACAACTTTGTCTTGGTCAATTAAAGGATGACGTGCATTATTCAAAATAATTTGTTTATTATTATTTATTTCTGGAGTGGTGCAGTGCAATTCTAACGAATAGTGAGCTTTTGCAAATATAAAATCAAGTTTTCCAATTAAATTGGCATTACTTTCTAGCTCTTTTGTATAAGGGAATAGCAAGCCACTTAAGTTTTGTAAAATTCTTTCAATTTCAAGTTCTTCTTCTATGTGTAAATTAGAAAGTTCATTATTAAAATCGAATACAGCTAATGGTTCGATAAACACAGTTGAACCACTGCTTGACATGTCATGAACAAATCCTTTTACACAACTGCGGTATTCTTCTTTTACAGGGATTACAAAACGACCATTACGAATAGTTACAAGATTTTCTCTCATGTATTTTGAATATGTAGAAGAATGCAAAATGGTATTTAATTTAGAACGAATATCTTGTTCGATTTTACGTTCTCTTCTACGAATGTCTTGTAATTTAGAAGAGGCAATGTCTGCGATTGTATCTTCATCAACAATTGATTTTGCAAAAGTAGCGACTATACTTGGATTAACATATAATTTTGCAAAGTATGGTTCGATGGCAGAGAAGTCTGATGTTGTAAGAAAGTCTTTTGAAAGATATTCTTTTAAGTCTGCTGACATTTGCAAAATGTTTTGAAGTTCTAATAATGCTTTTATGCTAAGTGAACCACAGCCTTCTAATGTTTTTAAATATACTGTGATGTCAGCGATTTCTCCAAGTGGTGGTGTGCTGTTTCTTTGCATTAAAATTACTCCTTGACTTGTTTCGGCTAGTGTCTTTTGTACTTCTGCTTTGTCTTGTGATGGACGCAATTCTTCTGCATATTTTTTCCCAATATATGTTTTACAATAGTTTGATATGTTTTCTAATATTTTATCAAATTCTAATTTTTTTAGATTGTTGTTCATTTTTTTCATTCCTTCCTAAAGCATAAATTCAGCTTTATAGCACTACTATTATGTCACAAAAATGAGAAAATTTCAACAAAACCTTGCCAAAAATAGTAATAAAAGGTATAATGAAGATATACTAAAAAAATATAACGAAGAGAGGAGAGATTTTTATGCAAATAAAAATAACAGGAAAGGAACTAAAGGTAACAGAAGCAATAAACGATTATGTAGAGAGAAAAATGGAAAGAGTAGCAAAATATTTTGATGATGCTGAAGCAGATGTAATGTTAAAAGTAGAAAAAAATGTACAAATTGCAGAAATTAAAGTATCAGCAAACGGAGAAATGTTTAGAGCTGTAACAGAAGATAAAGATCTATATTCATCAATAGATAAATATATAGATATATTAGAAGGACAAATAAGAAAAGCAAAAACAAATAAAGACAAAATGATGAGAGATGCAAGTTTAAAAGC
>CAKPHD010000002.1 GCA_934155625.1 uncultured Clostridia bacterium | reverse complement strand
CATTAATAGTAGCCAAAACTTTTTTAGTTGTTGTATTAGTATTTGTAACTTTTACACTATTTTTTATAATTTGTTTTTCATATACAACACCATTGTTATTAATTGTAGAATTTCCTACTTCTTCTATAATTTCTACATTTATTCCATCACTTGTGTATACTGTTTCTTTTTGTCCTTCTGCTGAGTTATTTGTAGATTCTTGCACACTTGGTACAACTGTATTTACAACTTTATTAATAAGTGTTATTTCTTGTTCTCTTTCTTCTATTGTATTAGTCATTTCATTTGAGTAAGTTGTCTTTATCTTTGCCACTTTGCTCTCTAAATTTTTACTTAATGTTATTGTTAATGGTATTCTTATATTAGCTCCTTCTACCATAGAAGAATTTTCATAATATGTCTGAGTTCCTTGTAACTGAATACTTACAACTTTATTTCCATTATTATTTGTACTAACATTTGTTGATGCAATCTTAAATATTTGATTATCATACATCACCTCTGCACTACCTAGTGTTACCTTTTGTACTTCTTCTGGCATTTCTATTTGTAATACAGGATTTTTAAATAAACTATATTTTGAGCTACTTGTATTTAATGTTGCTGTTAATATAACTTTATTTTTTGTATTATTAACCCAATTCTCATTATCTAATTTGGTATCTATTTCTGAAATAGCCTTTTTTATTTCTACAACATTTTGCTTATCTTGCTCATATTTTACTATATCATTTTCCTCAATTGTATTTATACCTTTTATTGATACTGATGTATCAACTTTATTATCTACTATATTAGCATCTGGGCTGATTGCTCTAACATTATCAATTTCAATAATTCCTTCTTTACTAATATTAGATAATCTAATGTATAAATATTTTTCTTTATTAGTATAAGTTATTTTTATTTTACCATTTTCATCTGTTTCACTATCTTTATTTATATTTTTTAAAACATTTCCTTCTTCATCTAATATATCAATACTTCCGTTTTCTCCAATTATATCTAGTACTTGGTTTTTGTCAATTGTAGATTCTACATATAATGATATATCTGAATTTTCCTTTACTTCAATTTTTTGTACTAATTCTTTATTACTTACCATTATTTTTAATTTTTCATTATATGTTGTCTCATACTGATTTTCTGGATTTAAAGTATTTGCTGCTATATAACCATCATAAATATCATCTGTTTGATAATCTGTTGAAATTACATCTCCAATATTTTCAGTTACATTATAGTTTTCTTCAACTCTTTTTACAACTTTACTTTCTTCTTCATTATTAAGTGTTATTTCTACATTTGCTCTAATATCAAAATTTCTTTCTTCATTTTCTGCATAACATTCTTTTCTATATATACATATTACTTCATACTCATCTCTTGCATCAGTAACATTTTCAGTATAATCGTTGTTTTCTGCTGTTATTTGAAGAATCCCTGTGCTTGAATGATATTCATATGTAGCATTTTTCCCACCATTAGTTGCTTGTGTTGATTTTGTTATAACTTCAACTCTTGCTGGCTTATAATCACCAATCCATGGTAAATCTATATTTGTTGTTGTCTTTTTTATAGGCTTATATTCTTCACCATCTGTAAATTCTATACCAGTCTTTAAGTTAAATTGTACCAACGCACCTTTATTTCCATTATCACTATTTTCTGTAGTGGTATCAAAATTCACATATTTAGTTAAATTTAATTCTGCTAGTGTTTTTACTTTTTCAGTCTTATCTTGTTCTTCTTGCAAATTAGTTTTTACAGCATCTACCGCTTCAGAAGCTACTAGCATAATAGAACTATTTAAAAGTAAAACTATTAGCATAAAAATACAACACAATTTTTTCTTCATTATACTTTCCTCCCATTTTTTGCTATATATCTACATAATAAATTATTTTCTTATCTCAGTCAATAATCTATTTTTTCTAAAAAAAGTATTGATTATATATTACTTTACGGAAGTTCATTTTTGGCGAAATATGACATTTTTATTACATTTTAGTAACTTTTTTGATACAAATCATGTCATTTTTTGCACTTTTTCTTAGGGAATTCTAGGCTTTCTTACTATATAAAAAAACTCACATAGTTTTATCTATGTGAGTTTTTATTCTTTGATTTATTTTTTAATAAATCTTTTCTTTATTAAGATTATTCCACCTGTGATAACAATTAGTCCTACTACTGCTGATATAATATATATTGTTGTATAATTTGTTATACCAGTTGGTGGTGTTATTGTTATTCTTACATTGTCATCATCTTGTTGATGTTCCATAGCACTTAAGTTTGGTATATAATTACCTGGTTGATATTCTTTTGCAACTTGTGTTCTTGAATCATCTACGTTTTTAATTGTTCTACCTGTTTTACTGTTTAATTGTACTATTTCTACATGGTTTTCATATAAATGATTTTCTTCTTGATTTGCTAATAACTTACTTGCATATATAACACTTGTTTTTGTCTCACCTGGCAATACATTTGCAAATGTATTTGTCATTATACTTTGATCTTTATTTTCCAAAAGTGTTTCATATGTCTTGTTATCTGTTTCACCATCTAATTTATATGATATATATCCATTATTCTTCAAGTATTCTGCATCTGTTGCATTTCCGTTATCATATCTATACCAATCTTTATTGTTTACTCCTTCAGCATTTTCTGTTTTAAAGTCATCTCCTACGTTGCAAACCATTGATGAGCTCATATAATCTACTACTAAATCTGCTAATCCTAATGGACTTCCTTGTTTGTCTGTACCATAGTTATAATAATTTGAGTTTGTCGTATATTCATAATCTTTTTCGCTGTTATTTGTTAATGTTATTGAATACCAAACTTCTAATGTTGCACCTTGTACTAATTCTTGATCCATTTCAATTGATAATGCTTTTGTTGCATCTATTGCTGCAAATTTTGCTGTAGTTCTTTCTTCTAAACCTAATGGTTTAACATAGTTCAATTTATCTTTTCTAGGATCTCCTTCAATTAATACTTGACCATTTCCTAATGTTACTTTTATTTTTGATATTGTTTTATTAATTACAACATCTTCTCTTGGTCTTTCAATTATACCGAAATCAAATACTGCCCAATCATGTTTGAAGTTTCCTCCATTATCATCAACTTTTGCTGTTTGTCCTTCAGTATATTCTAGTTGTACTGCAAATTTCTTACTATATGCAGACATATTGTATTCATTATTATATGTTGAATATTTTAATTCTTCTTGTTTTGCTCTTTCTTCTAAATCATCAATTGCTATTGATGTATCTACACCTTCATTCATAGTTAAGTGCCATTTGTCAGAACTACTTTCTCCTGTCATAACACTTTTTACATTTGAATCTGTAACTATTGTAGATTTGTAATTTCTTGCATTTACAAATGATTTTCCACCATCTATTGTTGTTTTTCCTATTGTTGTTCCATTTCCATCTGTTCCTTTATCTGCATTACCATAAGTATATTTTACAATATAGTTATCTACTACTACACCACATGTTGTTCCATCTCCAAATGAATAGTTACCATTACTGTCAGAATATGTTATAGCAGGTTTTCTATTTGCTCCATTAGCATCTTTATAGTATAAGTATGCTGTTTCTCCTGTTTCTGCATTAAGTAATTCAACTCTTACATTTTCTACACCTTTTTCATTTCCGTCTTTTAGGCCATTTCCTAATCTTTCATTTTCCTTCTTGCTTTCTTCTGTTTGTGAATCTTCATAAACTATACCAGACATTGTTTTATAATTTGCATCTTTCTTTAATAAGAATGATGGTGCTCTATCTGTATCATCTTCATATGTAGATTCATTTCCTGGAACTGCATTTCCTGGTGTTGAGTCTTGGTCTAATCCTGCATATTGTTGATTTACTTTACCTTTAGCTGCTGCTGTTTCTCTTTCTGCGCATATTGTATTCTCTCCATAGAATGTTGTAAATGAGAATATTTCAGTATAATTTGTAAATGTAAATCCTGTATCTTCATTTTGCAATTCTTTTATTTTGTTTTGACTTACTTCAAATTCTAGTTTTATTAATTCAGATTGTGACTCAGGTTGTAATGTTACACTATTTGTATTATATGCAACTTTAAATCCATTGTTATTTCCATCAGTTTGTTTCCATCCATCTGATGTTGATGAACCTTGTCCTGTATATATTGTGTAATCACTATCATAGTAATTTACTATACCATTAATTGTCATTGGCAATGTATTTGATTGATTTTTCAATATTATATTATATGTTACATATACTTTTAAGTCATCTGTATTATTATAATTTACATATGCTATATCTGCTGGATTTACAGGTCTTGTATATATTTGTGTATATTTATTTCCAAATTTAACTTTGTAATCAAATAATTCTTCATTACTTTGAATTCCTCTATTTCCATATTCATATGTATATTCTTGATTTTTCATTATAACTCTAACTTTTTCAATATCTGATGATATTGCCGCATCTGGTTGTTCCCTACGTGTTAGCCCCAAATTCATATTATTTATGTTCCATACATATATTTCTTGAGCACCTTGTCTACAATCTCTATGTGTTGGTCCATCTATTTCTCCTGCAGAGTAGTAATGTGATTCACTTCCTGGTGCTGTATTAATTTCATCTCCCATTACTTCTTTTATGCCTTTTATTATGTCTCCTAAATATTCATTATTTACATCATTAATTTTTATATTACCATTACAATATACTTCTATTGTTGAACCTCCACTTGTTTTTACTACTTTAACCTTATGTGGTCCTTCTCCTACTTGACAATGGTCTATACAAAATTCTTTTTTCTCTGTCCAATTATTATTTTCGGCAGCTTTCATTAAATCTCTTGTAATATTCATTGTTGATGCAGATACTGCAAGTTCAGGTGTATAATTTGCATCTGATATTTTAGTATTAGGCAATCCTGTTATTATTGCTGTATTTCCATCATATACTGCACTATTTTCTACCTTGTCAAATTTATTATCTAAATTTGTTCTTGATGTCTCATTTTCTTTACCTTTTGAAGTATCACTATTAGTAATATTTCCATTATAAGCTACTGTTGTATATTTTAATCCATTGTATTCAAATTCTACATATGAATTGTTTATTTGGTCATATTTTGTTTTATCTTTTATTCCATATGGATGGTTATATAATGCTATTGTTGTTGTTAATTTATATGCACCATTACTATCTGTTGTTGCTGTAGCTATTTCTTGTCCATTTGAAGCTTTCCAATGAACTTTTATTCCTTCTACTCTTAAGTCTCCCTCTTCGTATTTGCTATTTATTGTATTACTCTTAGAATTAGCTATATCTTCCCATACATATCCATTAATATTTACATATCCGGTTACTTCTGTTTGTCCTGGTTGTGGTTCATCTGGTGGAGTATTATCAAATGTCTCTACATATATTACATTCTGCCAGTTTGTTGCTCCACTATCTAAGAAATATATTTTTACATGATATTCTGATTTTTCAGCAGCAGCTTTTGCTTGTGCAAGATATTTATTATAATTATCTGCTGTATAATTTCCAACTGATGCATTATCAAATGCATTATTTGTAACTGTTGTAAGTCCGTAGTATTTTCCTACATCATTAATCCATGTATGCCAATATCCCCATACAGCTATTTGTGCTGCATTATATTTGTGAATACCTACTCCATTATTATAATCTCCATAAGCATCTTTATAACTTCCATGTCCTTGTGTCAATGCTCCACCTAACATTGCAGCCATTATTGCATTTGAAGAATTATCTGCTGCACCTGAATTAGAAGGATTTTTTGAGGCTGATACTATTTTATTACCTTTTATTTCAACATATGATTTTACTGTAAAATCCACATCCTGATAAGAATATAACACCTTTTCATGTGCCACACAGTACATATTATTTGAATTTGTTAAATTAGTAAGATTATATCTATGTACAGTTCCTACTGACATATTGTCTGCTGCAAATACTTTATTATAATTACCTATAAGTGATATTAATATTGTAATTAAAACTAACCCTACTATTTTTTTTATTTTTTTAGTATTCATAGTATTTACCTCCTTTCCTTTTTAATTCTTATTATATTATTTTTAATCATTAGTCTTATTGCTATTATTATTAATACTGTATTAATAAATGCTAATATTACATAAGCAATTATTGTTCCACCTGTTGAAATACCTATAATAACATCTGCTGAACCTAAATCATTTTCTCCTGCCATTTTATTGTTTGGTGTTGAATTTACATCTGCAATTCCATATTCATTATAATCTTCTGCAATCTCAGCTCTGTTATTAACTACACCTGTATTTTCATTAGTCATTGTTTTTGTTAGTACTAATTTTAATTCTTTTTCCTCTCCAGGATTAATTGTTTCATTCGCAAGTTTCTTTGAATATAGTTCGTTTCCTGATAAATACCAATCTGGATTTAATTCTGAACTGAATGTTAATCCATTTGATAAATAATCTACTACATTACTTGCATATCCTGCAACTTCTCCATTGTTTTTAACTTTTATTGTGTATTCTAGTACAACTACAGAACCATTTACTTGTTTTCTGTGTATTTCTACTTTAGCAAATGTAGAATCTTTATAGTCATAAGTCTTTGTTCCCTTACTATTTTGTACTGATATTCTGCTTATATATTTATTTAGTTGTAAATCAAATGCTAGTTTTTCTTTTAATCCAATATTTATATTAGATATATTATCTTCTAAATTTATTGTATCTGTTACTGCATAAGATTTTTCCTCTCCATTTATTGTAATATTTTTAAATACTACTTTTGAATTGATACTATCATCAACTCCATCTTTTAAATAATAAGTTGGTTCATATTTACCAGTATCATATTCAAATAGAACTATATATTGTCCATTTGGAATTTTTGTAAATGCATATTCACCATTTTCATTTGTTGTTGTTTCTATTATTGAACCATTACTATCTTTTTGATAATCATTTGTAGCAACATTATATAATCTTACTTTTATATCACTTAATGCTTGTTCCTCATTATCTTTTGCACCATTTAAATTCTTGTCTAACCATGCTTTACCATTTATAACATTTTTGATATTTTCTGAAGTAAGTTTTAATATATGTGTTACTTCTTCTGATGTTGCTTTAGTATTTTGATTTATTTTTGCTTCAGCTTTATTTGTTATTGTTATTGCATCAATATTCTTTTCTGAATTTTTTACTACTGCAACTATTTTTATTTCTGCTTTTTCTCCTTTTTCAAGGCTTACAGTATAAGATACATCATTTGATATTTTTGAAACATAGGTATCTGTTTTAGCTGTTTCCGTAGTTTGCAATTTTACTTCACCATTTTTATAAATTGCTTGTACTTCTAAGTATTCTGATATTTGATCAACAATTTCTATATCTGATTTATATCCACCTACATTTTCTATATTTATATTGTATTCTACAATATCTCCTTCTTTGATATTAGCTTTATTTTGTGGACTTGTTAAAGATATTGTTGCATCTTGTTGTGGTAAATCATTTTCTAATTGATTTGATCTATATTTATTTCCATTTGAATCTTCTGCTACTGCTATTGCTTGTAATTTGTCTGCATTTTCTTTAACATTACCAATTGCTTTATACCAAACATTGCTTTTTGCAGATATTTTTTCTATATTTATTGTTTCTGGTACCTCTTCATTTTGTAATGTTGTATCATCAGATGTTATCCAACTTGTATCAAAATTATCATTTTTTAATTGTACTTTAAGATTATTTATATCTTCATTTCCTAAATTTTCAACAACCATTAAATATGATGTAACTCCACCTGGTAAAATTGTAACTCCATCTTCCTCTAATGGTTTTAGTGTTACTCTTATATTAGATGGTTGAATTTTATTTGTTAATTCTGAACTTTCTATATTAGTTTCTTCACATGTTGCTATTGTTTTATTAGTTATTTGTTTTTCTGATGTTATATCAGATTTTGTTCTTACTTCATATGTTTTTGTATATGTTTTTCCTGCTCCAAGTTCTGGTATTGTTTCTTTTATTTCTTTAATGCTTTCATCTTCTTTGTAATATGAAGTTCCTGAATGTACATAATTATCTTCTGGTATAACATAAATTGTTCCATCTGGTACATTTGATTTTATTTCAACATTGTTAATTGGTTGTGTACCATTGTTTTTTACAGTCATTGAATATTTGATTACTTCACCAGCTTTAATTACATCATCATTTTTTATAGTATCATTTCCTATTTGTGCTGATATATTTGATTCCAATTTTATCTCTGTTGGTGTCTCAAAACCTAATTCTACAGATTTTGTTCTTATGTCTTTTTCTGTGTTAGAATCATATATTACTTCATATTCTGTATATGCTGCTAAATCTTTTCCTATTGAAGCTGGCAATTGCATTGCATATCCTGCTGTATAATTACTTTCTGCATCTAAATTATTTAAAACTATTAAAAATACTTTAGAATCAGCAGAAATTGTTGTTGTCCATTCATTTTCAGATTTCTTTAAGTCTGATGTTGCATTTGAATTTTTACTATAATATATAGTTGCATTTTGTGCTGATATTTCTTTTAATGCTGTTTGTAATGTATTTTCTTCTTCTCCTGTTATTTTGTTTCCACTTGTTGGTAATTTTCCAAGAATTCTTACATTTTTAGCATCTGCTCCAGTATTATTAACTAATGCCATATCAAAATTTACATCTTTTGCTTTTTCTGTTTCTGCAATTTGTACTACTTGTTTTTCATCACTTATTCCTTTTAACCCATTAATATTATATGTATTTGTATTGTACATTGTGAATAATCCACTTGGTGCAGATATTGTTACTTCTTTTTCTATTATTCCATATCCTAATGTATCACTATCATATTTTGTTGCATTTTCGTTTGTGTATGTCATTGTAATTTTGTCTTTTTTGCTTGCAGCTAATTTTGATAATGTTATATCTAAATTTAATTGTAAATATAATTGAGTTGCCGCTGTTTCTGGATGTGTTGTTTGTTCACCATTTAACTTTATTTCTATTATTTTATTTGTATTGTCATATTTTGAATTTACTTTAAATTCTTCTGCATATAATGGTGTAGCACCATTTATTTTTACATTTTCTACAGATGCTGGTAATTGAATTTTTATTGTTGGATTTTTATATAAATCATATTGTATACCATCTGTAATTAATTTAACTCCTAAAGTAACATCTTTATTTTCTGTCATTGTTGATAATGAATCTTTATTTATTGTAAATTCCGCTTTTGTTACTGTATCTTTTACTTCTAATTTTGCTTCACTAGAGTTTTCAATTTTTGTTCCTGATGTTATATTTTGAGTTTTTAACCATTTTACATCTTTAATTTGGTCTAATGAATAATTATTTTCTGTAATTTCCTTTGAGTGTCTAATTTCTAATATTCCTGTTATTTGAGGTTTACTTGTTTCAATTGTTAATCCTTTAGTTGCATTTGTATATTTTATTACAATATCACCATTGTCATCTGCTTGTGTATCTTTATTAATTGTCTTTGTTGAATTTTCATCATTTATTGATATACTTCCATCTTGTCCAAAAATTTCTAACATTTTTGCTTTATTAATTTTTGTTTCCATATATTCTGTATTTATTGTCATTTCTGCATTTTCTGTTACAAGAACATCTTTTGGTTCTGTTATTTTTATTTTTTCTTGTGTTTTAGTATTTGTAATTCTTACTGATGTTTTTGTATTATATTTTGCATTAATGTTTGATGCTATTTGTCCTTTATATATTCCATCTGAACTTATTTCTGTTTGTGATGTTATAACACCATCAAGTTCTTGATTTTCTATTCCTTTTGTACTTTTTGCTGTATACTTTGTTTCTGTATTATGTACTTTAATTTCTGAATCAGCATTTATTTCTATTTTATTAGCATCAACACTTTCATCATATATATATGTAACTACTAATTCATCATAAGCATTTTTGTTCCATTTTATTGTGCTTTCTTCATTTTTTAATGTTATTTTAACTTTATTATCTTCATTATTCCATTCTTGTTTTGTTAATGTTGTTTTTCCGTTAGTAGCCATTGTTCCTAATGATATAACTTCTACATCTTCTGGTTCTTTTTCACTCAATTCAGGAACATCAACATTTATTACTGTTTGTTTAATTGGATATTGATTATCAGATAATCTTGATTTTACTAATAATTGAACCATTCTTTTATTTTTTCCATCAATTGAAAATACTTTATTAGTTATTATATCTGTTGTTAATTCTGCTGTTGCATCTTGATTAACTTGTAAATCTAATTTAACTTTTCTAGTTGCATCTATTTTTAGACCTTTATATGATGTTTCCATATAAGTTCCTGTTAATTTTAAGTCTGATTCCTTTGTCAACATATCAGTTGTTAATGTATCACCAATAGCTGGCTCTATGCTTAACTCTATTGTTTCTGTAGTTCCTGCGTTAATTTGTTTTAAATTAACTTTATTTTCTTCTATACTTGCAATTGAATTTGATAATATAGTATCTTTTATTTTAAAATTGCTGTTTTGTAATTCTAATACTGCATTATTTAAGTATCCTTCATTTTTCACTGTAATTTCAGCATACAATTTTAAATTTTCTGCCTTTATACCTGTTTCTAACTTGTCAACTTTATTACCTTTATCATCTTTAAAGTATGTAGAAAATTCAATGTTTTTATTATTGGTTAGACTATTTGACTCTGCGGCATAACTAATCAAATTAGAGCCTAACACTAAAAAGTCTGTTGATATAATAGCTATTATCATTAACATTGCTAATAACTTTTTAATCATTCTTCTTTCCATATTTTTTACCTCCATTTTTATATTTTATTGCCCCGCTGTTCCTACATGAACTATTCTTTTCATTGCATTATATGTATCTCTTGATAATAGTGTTGTAGAAACCACTTGACCATTCAACTTAGTTACTTTATATGCTTCTACTTTTCTTCCATTGCTTCCTGCTTGAACAACCTTTTGTTGGCCAGCTGGTAAACTTGGATTTTGAACATACTGTGTTGTTGGTTCTATTGTTGCAATTTTTTTAGTTTCTATCGAAATATCATATTCGACCTCTTCTTTTATTCCCCATACTTGAACAGTTGCAACGCCGCCTTGAACTGTTGCTGTTATTCTAACAGGATTTTTTCTTGAGTTTACAAATTTAAAATCTTGTGATCCCCATACTACTGTTGCATCTTTTCCTGCTGGTACATATGATGTTACAAATTGATGATTTCTTCTTGTTGTTATTTTTAAATTTGCCATTACTACTGCATCATATAATGTTGAAGATATCTGACAAATTCCTCCTCCTAATCCATCAACTACTGCTCCATTTGAATATGTTGCAGCCATCTTATATCCAGCATTTATTGTTCTTTCGCCTACAACAGAATTGTAAGAAAATTCTTCATTTGGTAATAATACTGTTCCATTTATTTTACTAGCTGCTAATCTTAAGTTTGTTGTTCTGTCTGCATTTCCTGCATTATAGTTAGTTGAAAATGTTGATAATAAATCTGGAAATGCTTCTGTTCCTATATCCTTTACTGTTTTATTAGGCTTTGTTATTATTAAAGGTATTTCATATTCTTCTTTTTCTTCTAGTAGCATCTGCTTTGCAGCTTCCACATCAAAGTCTATTCCTTCTTCTTCTGGATAAACTGTAAATGGTTCTGTAGTGTAATACGCATCTTGAACTTTTTTGTAAACTTCTTCATGTATTTTTTCTATATCAATTTTTTCTGGAATATCTTGTTTCATTGGTATATCTATCTTTTGTTCATCTTCTGTATTTTTATCTATGATATTATATATGTTTGAAAGCAATTGTTCTTCATCTACTTTAAAGCCTTGCTTACCAGATGTAACTACTAATTTGGCTTCTTTTTTCTCAACATAATAACTTGGCTGTACAACTGCATCATCTATACTATTATTTATGTTTTGTGCAATTTGTTCTATCATGTTTTGGTCTAATGTAACTTCTAAGTTTACATCAGCTCCTTTATTTCGTGTATGTAAAATTGCAAAATTGTTTTGAAATATATTGCCATTTCTTCCTATTTGATATGCTTGTTCTACTGCATCCTGAACTTGATATTTTACTTCTAATGCTTCATATGTTACTGAAGTTTCATATTCACCACGAGTTAAATAAATTTGTTGTTCTGCTTTAGTACCATATATTTCATTCATTTTATCTATAGCCTCTTCTTTAGTAAGGTTTGAAATATCTATTCCATGTACAGTTACTCCTTTTATTATTTTCGGATTTTTCATATTTACTATTGCAAAAATTGTTGAGAATACTGCTGCAACAATTACTAAGATTGCTATTATTATTAATGTTATTATCCATATTTTAGTATTATTGTTTTCATGAGTTTCCACCTCTTTTACTTCCTGGATATTTTGCTCTTCTTTTTTCTCTTCTTTACTTTCTCCTTTGTTTTCTAAATTTTGATTTTCTTCTAAAACTTTTTCTTTTGTCTTATTTTCTATTTTTCCCATACTTTTACTCCTTTTCCCTCCTATTATATAATACCACATTTTTCAAGATTTGACAATTTTTTTATGTAATTTTCTTTAATAATATATATGTTTTTTTAATTTTTTTATTACTTTTCAAAAAATTTTACATTTTTTTTGAAAAAACACTTGAATATTGTAAAATTTAATAATATAATATGCTTAACAAAAGATGAAGGAGTTTTTAAAATGGAGTTGACAAAAAACATTTTTTTTAATACTGATAAGTTAATAGAAAATAGTAAAGTAAAAATTTCATACACAGGTAAATTTTTTCAAGATCATTCTGAAAAAGTATTTTTTCATTATGGTTTTGGCGAAAATTGGGATAATGTTCAAGACATCGTTATGGAAAATACAGAACTTGGTTTTCAGGCTGAAATAGAACTTGGTTGTGGAGAAACATTTAACTTCTGTTTCTTTAATGAAAAAGGTGAATGGGATAATAATTTTGGAAATAACTATATATTTAAAATAGAAAAACAACCAGTTGAACTAGTTGTTTTAGATGATGAGCCTGTATCTTTAGGTCATGCAAGAAAATTAAGAAAATCTTATATTTGGAGTAAGAAGATACGTTTAGCAGTTTATAAAATCATCACTTATTTACCAAAACTAATTTCTGGTAATTATAGAAAAAAAGCTTCAGATCAAGAATAATATAAAGTATATAATGCCTTATGGCAAAATTTTAGAGGATATCTTCGCAAAGATTATCCTCTTTTATGTTATTATCCATCCTCCATTAATAGAAATAATTTGACCTGTAGTATATTTATCATCAATAAGCCATTCAACACATTTAGCAATATCAATTGCCTTCCCTATTTTTTCAAGTGGTATTTCATTTTTTATATCATTTATTTCTTGTTGATTTAAATTTTTATTCATATCAGTGTCAATTATACCAGGTGCAATAGAATTAACTCTTATCCCAGATGGTCCTAATTCTTTTGCCAAAGATTTAGTAATAGCATCAATTCCAGCTTTGCTTACGGAATATATAGATTCGCAAGATGCTCCAACCAGCCCCCAAATAGAAGATATATTAATTATGCATCCACTCTTTTGTGCTACCATACTAGGTAACACTTCTTGTGTAGTACAAAAAACTGAATATAAATTATTATTTATCATTTTATTCCAATCATTATCTGTTACATCTATAAACATTTTTTCTTCTGATATTCCAGCATTATTTATCAAAACATCAATTTTTCCATATCTCTGTATAGTATAATTAACCATTTTATGAACTTCTTCTCTCTTAGAAACATCAGCTTTATATACTTCGATATTATTCTCTTGTTTTAATGTATTAGCTTGTTCTTCTGATTTATTATAATTAGCAATTATCTTATTTCCGCCTTTTGCCAATTTTATTGCTATTTCCCTGCCTATTCCTCTTGATGCTCCAGTAATTAATATTATCATTTTTGTGTTCCCCCCTTTTTTATAGAGATTTTCGGTTCTGTAATTTTATTTTCTGCACAATAAAAAAAGCCAGTAATTAAGCTTTTTGCAAAACTACTGACAATTTGGAGCCACTTCTCAGATTCGAACTGAGGACCCCCGCATTACAAGTGCGGTGCTCTGGCCAACTGAGCTAAAGTGGCGTTGTGGTGACCCCGACGGGAATCGAACCCATGACTCCGCCGTGAAAGGGCGGTGTCTTAACCTCTTGACCACGGGGCCATAATATAGAGAATTCTAATTTTAAAAAAAATTAGAATTCTTTATTTGGTGAGCTATCCGCGACTCGAACGCGGGACAACTTGATTAAAAGTCAAGTGCTCTACCACCTGAGCTAATAGCCCGTATGCATGTACTGCACAACGCTTTTATATATTACACTATTTTTTTGCAGTTGTCAATACATTTTTTAAAAATTTTTAAATTTTTTTGTTTTTTTGTCTTAAGCCCCGTTTTTATTCTATTTTTTTATGCATTTAGTTTTGCTACAACTTCTTCTACATCTATTCCGTGAACATCACATGCTTCTTCTAAAGTTTCCATTTGAGAAGCTGGACATCCTAAACAATGCATTCCACATTCTATTAAAATTTCTGCTTTTTCTGGAGCTACTTCTAAAATTTCTCCAATTTTTGTGTCTTTATTAAATTTCATTTTACACCATTCCTTATATATATTTAGGTTTTTAATGGATACCTATAAACCTGTTTTTTATATAATTTGATAATATATTGTTTTGTAATACCGCGTAAGCGATTAAATGAGCATATGCGAATGCGATATGGAGCAATCTACATATTCGTATTTTTAATATAAAGATTGCGACAGCAAGGTATAAAAAACAATATATTATCAAATTTTTATATCAAACATATTATTTTGTATCTTTTAACAAGTTCTTTTATATTTTATCACAAATTTTAAAAAAAGTATAGACAAATTTAAAATTTTGTTGTATTATGTTTATTGAAAAGGCGGTGATAATTTTTAATTATGACATTTACAACCTTAATTAATATATTTTTTTTCATATATATTATTTGTTTTTTAATTACTTTATATTCAATTTACACATTTTTTGATATAAAATTATTTCATAATTTACAAGGTTCAAAATTAAAAATCAAACAAAAAACAGAAAATAGGAGTGATAATTATTAAACGTTTTATTTTTATACTATTTTTTTTAATCCTTCTTTCCTTTTGTTTTTATCAATTATTTTTACCTTTATACCAATCAGAAGAAATTATTGTTTCATTTGGAATACATCCATCTGATATCTGTTATGATAATCCATTATTTTGGAAATATTTAAAAACAAGTTTCATACTTTTCTATTTATTCGCTAATTTTATTATTATAAATTCCCTAATTTTAAGATTACACATATTTGACGAAAAAGATACACAAACCAAACCTCCAATAATTGAATCTTCTAGTCTACAATTATTAATTGGCGAAAATCAAATAACTAAAGAAAAAATTTATTTACCAGAATCCGGATTATATCAAAATTTCTTAATAACAGGAACTATTGGTACAGGAAAAACTAGTTCTGCAATGTATCCTTTTACGGAACAATTTTTAAAATATAATTTCTTAAATCCTGACAAAAAATTAGGTATTTTAATATTAGATGTAAAAGGAAATTATTTCAAGCAAGTAAAAAAAATTACACAAAAATATAATTTGGAAAAAGATATAATTGAAATAAGTTTAAATTCTAAGGTCCGTTATAATCCATTGCATAAACCTAATTTAAATCCTATTGTATTAGCCAATAGGTTAAAAACTATTTTATTATTATTTTCCGAAAATAATTCAGAATCTTTCTGGCTTGATAAAGCAGAACAAATTTTAGCAGAATGTATAAAGCTTTGCAGACTTTATAACAATGGATATGTTACATTTATAGAAATCCACAAATTAATTACAGAACCAAATTATTATAAATCCAAAATTGAAATATTAAAAAAACTATTTTATGAAAAAAAATTATCTTATAAACAAATTTATGAATTGAACACTGCCTTAGAATTTTTTGAAAAAGAATTTAATTCGTTAGATGCAAGAACTTTAGCAATTTTAAAATCAGAAATATCTAGAATTACAAATATCTTTATTTCAGACTATAAAGTTTCCAAAACATTTTGTCCAGAAAAAAAAGATTTAAATTTCAAAGGATTTTCTTCTATGCTTCAAAAAGGAAAAATTGTTGTTTTGAACATGAATATTGCAGAATATAAAAATTTATCAAAAATAATTGCAGCATATTTAAAATTAGATTTCCAATCAGAAGTAATGAGCAATTTATCCAAAGCTCAAGTAAGACCATCAGTATTTATCTGTGATGAATATGCAGAATATGTAACCAAAACAGATGCCGACTTTTTTGCTCTTAGTCGAGAAGCCAAATGTATAAATATCGTCTCAACGCAAAGTTATTCTTCCCTAAAAAATACGTTAAAAGACGATGCCTCCGTAAAAGTAATTATTCAAAACCTCATAAATAAAATTTGGTTTAGAACTGATGATATTTTTACTATAGAAGAATCTCAAAAGCAATTAGGAAAAGAAGAAAAAACTCATATTTCTAAAGCAATTTCTGAAAATGCCAAAGAGACAAAATTTAATTATATTACCAATTCTTTTAATTCAAAAAATTCAAGTATCACAGAAAGTCTAAATACATATACACAAAAAGACTTTGTCTATGATACAAACTTTTTTACGCAAGATTTAGAAATATTCTCATCTCTTGCATTTTTATCAAATGGTTACAAAATTTTAAAACCAGCAAAATTGAGAATGTTTCCATATTTTAAAAAATGAGTTTTATAGGTTTCTCTAAAAAACCTAAATTTTAATAAGGAAGGTTCATATGAAAAAAATTTTATGTATTGTAGTTTTATCTACATATCTTATATTAATGTTATCTACAACAGTTTTTGGTGCTACACCAAAATTAGTAAATAAATTAAATAGCGCTTTTGAAGACATTGAAAGTTGGATTATAAAAATCTCCACACCTGCTGCAGCTGTTGCAGTTTGCACTGGTGCATTGATGAGAAAATTCAGTTTTGGAGATGAAGAAAAAATTAGGACAGGAAAAAAATTGATTACAGGTTCATTATTTTCCTATGGCTTTATCCTAGCTATAGATTTAATATTATCTGCAATTCAATCATTAATTGGATAGGTGATTAAATGGAAAATAATTCAAATATTACTACCAATATAATTGAAGCAATAAACACTATTTTAAACACATTATTTTCATCTATTGATAATAATGTATATTCCGTTTTAGATGATATTACATTTATAAATTCAGATATAATTACAGATTCTTATTTTGAAAAAATTTTAGGCACATCCACCTCTAATGGGATTTTATTAATATCAAACTCCCTACTTTTCGGTTTTCTGCTATATTATGCAATAAAATATTTATTTGCGCATTTCACTTATCAGCAAGTTGAAAGACCATCTCAATTTATTTTTAAATTAATTATCTGGGGAATTTGTATTAATTTTTCATATTTTTTTATTGAACAAATTTTGAATTTTGTTTCTAATATTTCTCTTGCTATTAGAGGAATTGGAGAAAGCTTATTTCATAAAAATATTTGTTTTTCTGAATTAATTTTAGAAATAAATAATAATATCTCTATTGATTCTTCATCACTTGATGTATTTTCTTTAGATGGAATTATTAAAGCATCTCTTACTATGTCTTTATTAAACTTAGTTTTTACCTACTCATTTAGATATGTAATGATTAAAATTTTTATATTACTTACACCTTTTGCAATTTTATCATTGACACTTGAAAATACTTCCTGGTTTTTTAAAGCTTGGAGCAGAAACTTATTTTCTTTATTATTTATACAGATAATTGTTTCAATTGTATTATTAATTTTATTTTCTATGGATTATTCTTCTAATAATTTAATGACAAAATTTATATATATTGGAGCAATTTATTCTTTAATAAAATCAAATTCTTTTGTACGCGATTTTGTAGGTGGAGTTTCCACAACTTTTACTCAAAATGTGGAAAACATCTTCAAAAAAGTGCATTAATAAGATTTGGTACCGTTGTGACCGGTTCTTATCGGTACCTTTTTTCTAGAAAGGAGTTTTTATGAAATTTATTTTTCCACAAAATTATAATTTCAAAAATAAAATTTTTGGTATTATAGATTATTCTACTGCCTTTTTTAATATCTTATGGTATGTTATTGTTTTTGGAATTCTTCATTTATTTATACATAATTGGAATATTAAAATTTTTTTATTTATATCACTATGTTTTCCTCTAACAATATTCAGTATTGTTGGTTTTAATGGCGAACCTGTTGTTTATGTTTTTAAATATATTTTCAAGTATATTTTTCGTCCTAAATTATATTTATTTAAAAAGTATTAAATTTGACTTACTATATATTTATAAAAAAATAATAATATATTGTTTTTTATACCTTGCTGTCGCAATCTTCATATAAAAATTAGTATGTAGATTGCTCCATTTCGCATTTGCTTCGCTCATTTGATCGCTTACGCGGTATTGCAAAACAATATATTATTATTTCTTAAAAATTCCTATAATCTAAAAACTTGTTATAATACTAATTAATTATATTTCTATAGCAAAAAAACTTATAAATATAAACTATGAACGAAATTTCGTAATAAGCCGAAACATGTAATGAAAAGTTTATATTTCAAGTTTTTCTATTTATTATACAAGAATTTATGTAACAAATTATGCTGTCATTTTTTCATTTTCCACTTGATTTTTTCTCTCAAATTATATATAATTCATTTTAGTTTTACGGGGGAAAATTAGTTTAAAATTATATAAGCTATATTTGTTCCTTTTAGGGGGGAATAAAAAAATGAAGTTAGAGCAGCCAGAAATACCATTATTGTTCTCAGAAACAATGATTCCAGACATCTTTTTTGCAGAATATTTATCACAAATGCCAGCAAATAGTGTAAAAGTATATTTATATATGGTATTTCTATCAAAATATAAAAAAGACATAAGATTAAATGATTTATCAAAAAAATTAGCATTACCATTAAAAGAAATAAATGATGCAATCTCATATTTAGAATCAAACGATTTAATAATAAGAAAAACAACTGGTTATATTGTATCTAATTTGCAAGAACAAACACTAAATAAATTATATAAGCCTAACTTAACAATGTCCCCTGAAAAAGTTGCAGATGTTGCAAAAAATAAAGCACGAGCAAAAGTTATAGATCACATAAATAATGCATATTTTCAAGGAATCATGGGACCATCTTGGTATAATGATATTGATTTATGGTTCACAAAATATAATTTTGATGACCAAGTTATGATAGCACTTTTTGATTATTGTTTTAAACGTTCTGCACTTCATCAAAAATATGTCCAAAAAGTTGCAGAAGCTTGGGGAAATAATAAAATCGAAACATGGAATGATTTAGATTTATATTATCAAAAACAAGAAAAATTAATGAAAATTAAAAAAGCAATTGCAAAAAAACTTGGAAAACAATCACTTACTCAATATGAAGAAGCTTATATTGAAAAATGGGTAATTGACTTTGGGTATGACTTAAATGTTATTGAAATTGCACTAAAAAGAACTTTATTTAAAGCCAACACAACATTTGAATATTTCAACAATATTATTACAGATTGGCATGATAGAAACTTAAAAAATCCGGATGAAATTCTTGCATTTATTGAACAACGTAATAAACAAAAGAAAGATACAAAGAAATTAGAAAAACAAGTTGCTAAAGCTTCTTTTGATCAAAGACAATATGATAATTTAGCATTTTTATATGCAAACTCTGGGATTTCACCAACTGAATTTCCAAATAATTCAAATGTAAATGATCAAAAAGTTTCAGCTTCACCATTTTCAAATATTGAAGGAGATATAAATGTCTAACGAAATTTTATCTAAATTATTATTAGAATATGATCACAAAAAACGTAAAGCAGAACTTGATTTGGATGCAAGGAAAACTGAACTTTATAGTAAATTTCCTCGTTTGCAAGAAATAGAATCTGAATTAAATATGTTTGCAATAAACACTGCAAAAAATATATTAAAAGGTGACTCTCAATCTATTAATAACTTAAATTTAAAAGTTGCAAATTTAAAAGAAGAAAAAGAAAAAATATTAAAAGAAAACAATATATCTAATGATTATTTAGAACCTCATTATGAATGTAATATTTGTAAAGATACTGGATATATTCAATCCGAAAATTCAGCATCTGTTTTATGCCCTTGTTTAAGGCAAAAATTATTAGATATATCTTATAATAAATCAAATATTTCTAATTTAGGAAAAGAAAATTTTGAAACATTTAATCCTAATATTTTTTCAGATAATATTGAACCTGAAAAATATAAATTAAATATTTCACCACGTCAAAATATTCTTACAATAAAAGCAAAATGTATTGAATTTGTACAAAATTTTGACAATCCTGATACCAAAAATTTATTGTTTACAGGAAATACTGGATTAGGAAAAACTTTTATGAGCAATTGTATTGCAAATGAATTAATAAAAAATGGAAAAAATGTACTTTATCAAACAGCTCCTGTTTTATTAGAAACTGTTATTGATAATAAAATGAATAAATATAAAAATTCAAAACAAGATGATTTTTATAAAAATGTTTTAGAAGCAGATTTATTAATTATTGATGATCTTGGAACAGAATGTTTAAATAGTATGAAATTAAGTGAGTTATTTACTATTTTAAATACACGTTTACTTAATCTAAATAATAAAGTAACTAAAACTATAATTTCAACTAATTTAAATATTAATAATATTTTTAAAAATTATGAAGAACGTATAGGTTCTCGTATTGCTGGATTTTATGACATTTACTATTTCTTTGGTGATGATTTAAGATTTAAGGCAAGACATTAATTTAGACAAAAAAGCATAAAAATAAAATATTATTTTTATCTTGCTTTTTTATATAAAATTTTCTACAAAAAAAGAAATACTAAAATTTATATTTAGTACTTCTTTTTTATTATATTTTTATTCTTCTACTTCAGCAATTTCTGGAGTTAATGTTTCCATACTTACAACTCTTCCACCATCTGTTGTTCTCATTAAAGTAACACCTTGTGTTGAACGTCCTAAAACGCTAATATCTTTAACTTTTAATCTTATTATAGTTCCTTTGTCAGTTATAAGCATTACATCTTCATCATCAGTTGCAATTCTTGCACCAACTAATTTACCTGTTTTTTGAGTTACTTTATATGTTATTACTCCTTTACCTCCACGAATTTGAACTCTATATTCGTCAAGTTCTGTTCTCTTTCCAAATCCGTTTTCAGTGATTGCAAGTAATGTTGCTTTTCCACCTGCAATGATTGATTCCATTCCAATAACTTCGTCATCTTCATCAATTCTAATTCCGATAACCCCTTGAGAAACTCTTCCTATTGGACGTACATCTTTTTCATCAAAGGTAATACACATACCATTTCTTGTAACTAATACAACATTATCTTCACCATCTGTTAATCTAACAGCAATAAGTTCATCATCTTCTTTTAATGTTATACCTTGTAACCCTGTTTTACGAGCAGAATTATATTCAGCAAGTGCAGTTTTCTTTATTAATCCATTCTTTGTTGCCATTAGTAAATACTTACCTTCTGCAAAGTTTTGAATTGGTATAACTGCAGATACTTTTTCTCCTGCATCTAAACTTAATAAGTTTACAATTGCAGTTCCCCTAGCAGTTCTACCTGCTTCTGGAACTTCGTATCCTCTTAGTTTATATAATTTACCTTTATTAGTAAAGAATAAAATTGTATCATGAGTTGAAGCTGTAAATATTTGTTTAACAAAATCTTCTTCTCTTGTTGCAATTCCTGTTATTCCCTTTCCTCCACGTTTTTGACTTCTATATGTATCAATTGGCATTCTCTTAATATATCCAAAATGTGTTAAAGCAATAACTGTTTGTTCTTCTTTTATTAAATCATCTAAGTCAATTTCACCTTCAGCAGCAACAATTTTAGTTTTTCTATCATCTCCGAATTTATCTCTAATTTCGATAAGTTCTTCTTTTATGATATCAAATACTAATCTTTCACTATTTAAAATTGCTCTTAAATGTTCTATTAATTCCATTAATTGTTTGTATTCTTCTTCAATCTTTTCACGTTGCAATCCTGATAATGTTTTTAATCTCATATCTAATATTGCTTGTGCTTGAATATCTGTTAATCCAAATCTTTCAATTAATCTTTCTTTAGCATCATCATATGAGCTACGAATTATTGCAATTACTTCATCTATATTATCAATAGCTATTCTTAAACCTTCTAATATGTGAGCTCTTGCAAGTGCTTTATCTAAATCGAATTGTGTTCTACGTAAAATAACTGTTTTTCTATGATCAATATAACAATCTAAGCATTGTCTTAATGTTAAAACTTTTGGTTCCCCATCAACTAATGCTAACATTATTACACCAAATGTATCTTGCATTTGTGTATTTTTATATAATTGATTTAATACTACTTGAGGATTTGCATCTCTTTTAAGTTCCATTACAATTCTTACTTTTTCTTTTCTGTCAGATTCATCACGCATTTCAGAAATTCCTTCAATTCTTTTTTCTCTTGCTAATCTGGCAATATTTTCAATTAAACGAGCTTTATTTACTTGATATGGTAATGATGTAACAATAATTCTATGTTTATTTCCACTCATTTCTTCTATCTCAGCTTCAGCTCTCATTGTAATTTTTCCTCTACCTGTTTTGTATGCTTCTTTAATACCTTCTAATCCAAGAATCATACCTCCTGTTGGGAAATCAGGACCTTTAATTATTTTTATTAAATCATCATCTGATACATTATCATCATCAATTATTTTGATAATTCCATTTATGACTTCTGTTAAATTATGTGGTGGTATATTTGTTGCCATACCTACGGCTATACCAGATGAACCATTTACTAATAATGCTGGAATTTTAGCTGGTAATACTGTTGGTTCTTGTAATCTATCATCATAGTTTGGCATAAAGTCAACTGTATTTTTTTCGATGTCAACTAACATTTGCTCAGCTATTTTTGACATTCTTGCTTCAGTATACCTCATTGCTGCAGCTCCATCACCATCTATAGAACCAAAATTTCCATGTCCATCTATCAACATATATCTCATTGAAAAGTCTTGTGCCATTCTTACCATAGCATCATATACAGATGCATCACCATGTGGATGATATCTTCCTAATACAGACCCTACAGTATTAGCACATTTCCTATATGGCTTGTCTGATGTAATTCCATCTTCATGCATAGCATATAATATTCTTCTATGTACAGGCTTTAAACCATCTCTTACATCTGGCAAAGCTCTTGATACAATTACGCTCATTGCATAATCGATATAGGCAGTTTTCATTTCTTCTTCAATGTCTCTTTTTATTATATTTCCATCTTGTCTTTCATCCATAGTTTTCTACCTCTTTCTTTTATATTTTCCATTTGTATTATATTACACTAATCCTTATTTTGCAAGGTTTTTGGGCAATTATTTTATGTTTTTAAGCACAAATTTTACTCCGTCTTTAAATCCTTGTTTATAATATAATTCACTTATAATATTCATTTTTATATTGTCCTTTTCTTCTTGATTTTTTATACTTTTTACTCTTTTATGATATTCTTCATAAATATTTTCTTCAATTTTTTCTAAATTATTTTCAAAAATTTGATTTAATATTTCATCATCAATCATGCTCCACCTCCATGATATTTAATTTTGCCATATTTTATAATTTAATTCATTATTTTTGTACAAATTAAATATACGCTTTTTGCTTATTATAAGTTGACAATTTTCAATATATAATATAAAAAAAGTTGGCGAGGTGAGTATATGCAATTTAATAATGAAGATATTGAAATAGGAGAAAGATTACGTGGAATAAGAGAAAGTATGCATATGACGAGAGAACAATTCTCTGAAAAAATAGATATTACAGACTCATTTTTAGGACAAATAGAAAGAGGAGAACGTTCATTAAGTGTAAAAACTTTAAAGAAAGTTGTAAAATATACAGGTGTTTCTGCTGATTATTTACTCTTTGGAAATAAATCAAATAATGAAACAATACAAAAAATAAATAATATTTTAACTGTAAATTCCGCAACAACATCTGATTTTATTTATCACATTGTTATGTATTCAAATGAATTTTGTAAAAAATTAGCTGAAGAAAATGAATAAAAATATTTATTAAAAATACATGCATTTTTTTGCATGTATTTTTAATGTCATTTTAGCTTGCTAAATTATTAGCTAATCTTTCTTCCTCTTTAGTAATATTAAAATTTTGTCCATTATTTTTTATTAAATTATGAATAGCTTTTATTTGTTTTGTTTCATTAATAATATTTTCTAATGGAATTATTTTTTGTGATTGTTCTTCAATTTTATTATATATTTTTTCCATGCTTGAAAAATCCTTTTTATTATATGATATTTTCCAATTATTTAAATATTTTTCTAATTTTTCAACAGCGTTTGACTGTTCTTCTAATTTATTTTTTATATTATTCGAAACATTATTTAATAATATATTTTTTCCATTTTTTATTAAATTTTTAGTATTTTTATTTATATATCCTTTTTGATATACTGTATTTATTACTTTATCTAATACAGTTGATATATTGTCAACAATACCTCCATTCCCAATAGCTATTTTTACCTGATTAATATTTTCGAAATTTCCTGTAACTATTCCTGCCGCACTTTTTCCAAAATCAATTGCGGAATTTATTGCAGTATTTATTCCAGATTTTAATCCATTTTCTAATAATGAATTTTTTATATCAATTATTTGATTTTCAATTAAATCTGGTAAAATTGCTCTTAGCCCAACATCAATTGCAGCATTAATTGTTTTTCCAAAAATATTATTTAAAAAATTATTATTTGATTTTTCTAAATTAATATTATTATTTATTTCCATTTAATTTTTCCTTTCTTCTATGATATCTTTTTCAAAATCACTTGCTTCAATATTTATTAAAATATGTTCATCACCAACAAATGTTAAACACTCTCCTCTTCTTAATGATTTTATTTCCATTTTTTCTTTTTCTGTTAAATTAGAATATTGAGATAATAATTTAATATTTTCCTCTTCCAATGAAAAAAATGTTTTTATACTAGAATTATTCAAAATGCTTTTTCCGTAAGTACCATTTTCAAGACTAAATAAATCCGAAATATCTTGAGTTATTGCAACACTACTTCCACCATATTTTCTAATTGTTTTAAATATTTTATAAATAAATTTTGCAACTTCTTTATTTGATGTTACTCCAATTAATCTCCAAATTTCATCTAAATAAATTGCTTTTTTTATTTTTCTATTTATTTTTATTTTATCCCAAAATAATTCAACAAATAAATACATTCCAAATTTCATATTTTCTTCACCTAATTCATAAACATCTGCAATAATTAATTTTTTATTTAATTCAATATTTGTATAATTATTAAAAAATTTTAATGAACCTTTAATAAATGGAATTAATTTTATTTTAAATTTTTTCGTTTTTTCATCATTTAAATTATTATATAAATCTTCTAAAATTGGCATATCTTTTGTTGTTTTAAATTTTCCTTTTTTATATAAAGATTTATCATTAAAATTAATTTTTTTATTTTTATATGTTTCAATTAATTTTTCTTCTAATATTGCTTTTTCCTCTTCATTTAATTCTCCAAAAATTAAATTAAAAAATCCAATTAATTTTCCTAATTTCGTTGCTAAATATCCATGCTCATTTTCTTCTATACTTTCTTTTCTAATATCAAAAATATTTATATAATTTTCAGAAGTCGGTCCTAATTTTATAATTGTTCCATCTAGTCTTTTTGCAATAGTATTATATTCCCTTTCTGGATCAATTACATATTGTTCAATTCCTAATAATGTATTTCTTAAAATAAGCAATTTTGTATAGAAAGATTTTCCAGCTCCACTTGTCCCAAATATGCACATATTAGCGTTTTTATACTTTGTTGTATTATATCTATCTATTAAAATTAAAGAATTATTATACATATTATTCCCTATATAAATTCCCTTTTCTTCGACAATTGAAGAGGAAATAAATGGATATGTACTTATTAAGCCAGATGTCAAAATATTCCTTTTTCCTATTTGTTTTAAGTCATCACTATTTTCCATTAATGGCAAACATGATGTAAATAATTGCTCTTGCCTAAAATTTGATCTTCTTGTTTGTAAGCCTTTACTTTGTAAAATTCCTTCTATTTTATCTAAATTATATTCTAATTCTTTTTTATCTTTAGAAAAAATATTTAAATAAATATATAAAAAATAAATATCTTCATTATTTATTTGAATTTGTTTTCTTATATATTTTGCATCATTATATGTATATTCTGCAATATCTATATCTTGCCTATTTTCATTAAATTGTTTTAGTTCTACTCCTACATTTCCAATATTATAACTTAATTCTTTTAATGTTTTTAATGAATCTTTTTTTTCATAAAATATCGAAATATTCATATTAATATTTGTTTCTATTAATGATTTTAAAATTAAATCATTATATTCTCTATTATAATTTACAATAATTATTCCTGAATAAAAATAATCATCAATCTCTAAAAATTTTGGATTATTTAAATTAATATATGATGGTGAAATAAAATCTTTTTCATTAAAAAATCCTTCATTTATTTTTAATTTATTTTTTTTATTTAAATAATTATTTAATTTATTTTTAATTATTTTATTATTTATTATTTTATTATTATTTTTAATTAATTTATTATTTTTTATTTTATTATTATTAATTAATTTATTTTCTGTTTTTTTATTTATTTAATTCGCCTCCTTATTTTTTAATCTAAAAATTTTTTTAAATTTAAAAATGAAAATAAAATATTTTTTATTTCTTCTTTATCACATTCTTGAACAATATTTCCACATCTAATTAAACAGTCTTTTATTTTAAAATATTTTTCATTTAATTCTTGAATAATATTTTCTTCTAAATTTTCTGAATTATTTTTAATTATTAAATAAATATTTTTTGATGCAGATTTATTTTTATTATTTTTTTCTTTTATAAATTTAATATATTCTTCTGAATATTTTTTTATTATTTTATTTTTTTCTTTTTGGGAAATATTTTGAATATTTTCTATATGATTACTAAAATCTTCTTTTTTACTTTGAATTAAAATTTGCATATCAAAATTACAAGTTTTTAAAAATATTTTATATGAATTTAAAATAGATTCTTTTTCTAGTTGTGTTTTTAAATTAAAATTAATTGGAATTATTTTTAATATTTTTATATATTTATTTTTTTCTATTTTTATAATTCCTTTTTCTAGACATTTTTCCATCGGTATCCATTTTTGTATTGATTTTATTCTTTCTCACCTCCTATATTTTTTCTCCATTATTATCCATTGCTAAATTATTATACACTGTTTTTAACTTAATTGCAAGAAAAATCGTTCGACAAAAAACGACACCAAACTTTTTAAGTTATAATTCATTGTTATTAAATACATCTTTCAAAATTAATAATATATTGTTTTTTTATACCTTGCTGTCGCAATCTTCATATAAAAATATTAGTATGTAGATTGCTCCATATCGCACTCGCATAAGCTCGTTTGGTCGCTTACGTGGTATCTCAAAACAATATATTATTAATTTTGAAGATTCTATAAATTTAACATTGAAATATAATTAAAAAAAATTTTTATTTTTTTGAATATAAAAAAAATTTTTGCACATAATATGTGTATAAGGTTAATATCAGTTGATTGAAGAGTATTATTAGATTAAAAATTAGTTTATTAATATTCGAGCAAAGATGTATATTAGTTCATTTTTATGGATTAATATATGTCGGCGATAAGAATATATTATGTGTATGCAAGCTATATTTTATTTAAATTTTCAAGGATTATTTTTATATTTTTATATGGTTAAATTATATGTAATATATTTGAAATAAGATTATTCTTGTATTATATGGGGTTATTATTAGTCCCTTGAGGATGAATATAGTTTCTACTAGTGCATTTGTAGTCGAGCAACTGATTAATATATGTGGTATATAGTTTATTTGTATAGCGATATACATTAGATTAAACTACTATATATATTAGTCTGAGTGAAGATTGATATTGGCTTTATAGATAATAGGATTCCACAATTAGTGGAATCCTATTAAATTTGAAAAAACTGTCAATAGAAGTTTTTTTCTATTAACAGTCTAATTTTTAAATATCTAGATTTTTTACGAATTTTGCATTTTGTTGTATAAATTCTCTTCTAGGGTTAACTTCATCACCCATTAATATATTAAATATTTCATCAGCTTTAATTGCATCATCCATTGTTACTTGCACTAATGTTCTTCTTGCTGGATCCATTGTTGTTTCCCATAATTGTTCAGGGTTCATTTCTCCTAAACCTTTGTATCTTTGTATAGAAAGTGAATCTCTTGATATTCCTTTTGCTTCTAATTCTGCAAATGCTTGATCTAATCCTTCATCAGTATAACAATAAATATCTTCCATTCCTCTTTTTGATAATTTAAATAGTGGTGGTTGTGCTAAATAAACATTTCCATTTTCTATAAGAGGTCTCATATATCTAAAGAAGAATGTTAACATTAATGTTCTAATATGTGCACCATCTACATCGGCATCAGCCATTATTATTACTTTTCCGTATCTGATTTTTGTAATATCAAATTCATTTCCAATTCCAGCCCCGATAGCAACAATTACTGGATTTAATTTATCATTTCCATATATTTTATCTGCTCTTGCTTTTTCAACATTAAGCATTTTGCCCCATAATGGTAAAATTGCTTGGAATTTTCTATCTCTTCCCTGTTTTGCACTTCCTCCTGCAGAGTCACCCTCTACTATATAAACTTCACATTCTTCGGCAACTTTACTACTACAGTCCGCAAGTTTTCCTGGCAATGTTGAAGTTTCTAATGCACTTTTTCTTCTAACAAGTTCTCTAGCTTTTCTTGCTGCTTCTCTAGCTCTTGATGCACTTACACATTTTTCTAAAATTGCTTTTGCAACATTTGGATTTTCTTCTAAAAATGTTGATAATGCTTCATTAACCATTGATTGAACAACACCTGTAACTTCACTATTTCCTAATTTTGTTTTTGTTTGTCCTTCAAACTGAGGCTCTTTAACTTTTACAGAAACTACTGCTGTAATTCCCTCTCTTATATCTTCACCTTGTAAATTAGAATCTTTATCTTTTAAGAAATTGTGCCCACGAGCATAATCATTAAATACTTTTGTTAATGCTCTTTTAAATCCTTCTAGGTGTGTTCCGCCTTCTACTGTATTTATATTATTTACAAATGTATGAATATTTTCTGTATATGCTGAGGTGTATTGTATTGCAATTTCTACTGGTGTTTCTCCATTTCTTTCTATATATATAGGATTTGGATGTAATTTTTCTTTATTTTTATTTAAATATTCAACAAAAGATTTTAATCCACCTTCAAAACAAAATTCTGCTTTTTTAATATTTTCTTCATCTCTTTTATCTTCTATTGTAATTTTTAACCCTTTAGTTAAAAATGCAATTTCTCTAAATCTTGTCTCTAAAGTAGTATAATCATAATTTCTTGTTTCAAATATTGTGTCATCTGCAAGAAATCTTACTTTAGTTCCTGTCTTTTTTGAACTTCCAATTTTTTCAAGTTTCTTTATTGTTTTACCTTTTTCAAAATACATTTGGTAAATTCCGCCATCTCTTTGAATTGTTACTTCTGTCCATGTTGACAAAGCATTTACAACAGATGCACCTACACCATGTAGACCTCCAGATACTTTATATCCACTGTCTCCTCCAAATTTTCCCCCAGCATGTAAAACTGTGTATACAGTTTCTGCTGTAGAAATATGTGTTTTTGGATGAACTTCTACAGGTATTCCTCTACCATTATCTTCAACACTTATAACATTACCTGGTTCTATTATTACATTAATTTCTGTACAATACCCAGCCATAGCTTCATCAACACAGTTATCTACAATTTCATAAACTAAATGATGTAATCCTCTTACAGATGTACTACCTATGTACATACCTGGTCTTTTTCTAACAGCTTCCAACCCTTCTAATACTTGGATTTGGTCTGCTCCATATTTGTGATTATACTTTTCCATTTATTTTCCTTCCTTTCAATAGCACACTATTGGAAAAATTTTCAAAATGTACTTAATTTTTTTCTATTATATCTCCGTCTATAACATTATACGAAAAATATTTCAAATTTTCAAGTCTTAATTTTTCAGTACATGTTATTATAACTTGAATATCTTTTATATTGTTTAAAAAGCTTTCTCTTCTTTTTGAATCTAATTCAGACATAAAATCATCTAATAATAATATTGGATATTCTCCAATATCATCATATATAACTTGCAATTCTGAAAGTTTTAGTGATAACATTGCTGTTCTATTTTGTCCTTGTGATCCAAAATGACCAACTTCCTTCTTATTTATATATATAATAAAATCATCTCTATGAATTCCCTTTGTTGTATGTCCTTTTATTATATCTAATTTTCTTCTTGATTTTAACTCATTTATAAAATTTTGTCTAGTCATAGCATCAGAAATATATTCAATTTCTATTTCTTCTTTTCCATCTGTTATGCCTTTATGAATATTTTTTATTTTATTTATTATTTTTTCTAAAAATTCTTTTCTATATTCATATATTTTAACACCATAATCAATTAATTTTTCATCCCAAATATCTAATAAATTTTCATCTTTTTTTTCTGTTTTTATTTGTTTTAAATAATTATTTCTTTGATCTAATGTTTTATTATATAATGATAATATATGCATATAATTAGGTCTTAATTGACTTATCATAATATCTAAAAATTTTCTTCTATTTTCTGGTCCACCTTTTAAAATATTAATATCATCAGGTGTAAAAATTACTACATTTATATTTCCTAATAATTCACTTAATTTTTTTATTTTTATTCCGTTTAAATAAACTTGTTTTTTTTCACCAATTTCTATTTTAATATTTCCTGTTCTATCACTTTTTTCATAATTAATTTCTACTAAAGTTCTTTCTTCATTAAATTTAATTAATTCTTTTTCTTTTTTTGTTCTAAAAGATTTTCCTATACTACACAAAAATATTGCTTCAATAATATTTGTTTTTCCTTGTGCATTTTCTCCAAAAAAAACATTAATATTTTCGTGTAAATTTATTTCTTTCTTATTATAATTCCTAAAATTATTTAATTTAATATTATTTATCCACATATTATTCTCCATTTGTGTATAATTTTTTGTATTTTTTATTATTTTCTGTTATTTTTTAATAATTTTTTTAATATAAAATTATATTATTAAAAAATAAAAACGTCTTATTTTTGATTTTCGTGCGTCGATTTTTTGTTATTTTTTATTTTTTTTGATTTTTTTATTATTTTTTATTTATTTATTTTTATTTAAATTAATTTTTATTTATTTTTTTATTATTAAAATTATTTAATTATTTATTTATTTTTTATTATTTTACGAATTATTTTTTATTCTTTTTTTAGTATTAAGTAAACCCATGTAAACTAATATTAGTTTTATTATTAAAATAATAAAACTTTTTTATTCTTTTTTTTACTAATTTATTCTAATTTATTCTATTTTATTTATTTTTTGTAATTTATTTTTATTTATTTTATAATATTTTATTTTATTTTTTTCCATTGTATTATGTTTATTTTTTTATAGATAATAAATTGGGTCAGAAGCAATATCTGACCCAATGACTATTCTTTTAATCTAATTGGTAAAATCATATAAACATATTCATTGTTTTCCACAGATTTTACTAAACATGGGGAAATACTTGTACCAAATTCAACAAAAACCTCCTCATCATCTATTGCCTTTAAACTATCAAGAAAATATTTTGGATTAAATCCTGCTTCTATATTCTTACCTTCTGTTGAAACATATAATTCTTCTTTAGCCTCTCCTGTCTGGTTTGTACAAGATATTGTTAATTTTCCAATATCTATTGAAACTCTTACAGGATATTTTTTCTCTTTTTCTATAGAAGATGCTGATATTAAGCTAATTCTTTCAAAACTATTTTGTAAATTACTCTTATTTACTCTTATTCTTGTTTCCCAATTGCTTGGTATTACTGATTTATAATTCAAAAATTCACCATCTAATATACGAGTAACAATTTTACAATTTTCCATTTCGAATAATGCTTGATTTTTAGCTATTCCGATTTTAATATGATCAAAAGAATCTTGTAAAATTTTATTAACTTCACTTAATGTCTTTCCTGGAATAACTGCTTTAAAATCATTAACTTTAGTTTGTAAATAAATACTTCTTAATGCTAATCTAAAACCGTCAACTGCAACAACATTTAACTTATTGTTTTCCACTTCGAATAAACAACCTGTGAATATTGGTCTGTTTTCTTCGTTACTAACAGCAAATATTGTTCTTCTTATCATATTTCTCAACATATTTTGTTCTAAATCAATTGAATTTTCTACTTCTATTTTTGGTAATTCTGGAAATTCTTCTGGATTCATAGTTGTTAATTTATATAAAGCTCCTTCACATTCAATTTCCAATAAATTATTTTCGTTTAATGTTATATAAATCTCTGTATCTGGTAGTTTTCTTATTATTTCACTAAACATTATTGCATTTACTACTGTACTGCCTTGTTCTTTTACTTCACATTCCATCACATATTCTATACCGATTTCTAAGTCATAAGTTGTTAATTTTATTTCATTATCATTAGTTTGAATAAGTATTCCTTCTAGTATAGGCATTGTTGTTTTACTAGCTACACCTTTTACTACGGAATTTAATGCTTTAAGGATATTGTCCCTATAACAAACAATTTTCATTTTGCTTCTCTCCTTTTTATTTATTAATTATTATATATAAATATAAATATTATTAGTAGTAATAGTATTAGGTACTGTGGATAATGTGGAAAACTATGTGGAAACATTTAATCCCTAAGAAAATTTAATGTGTATAACTTAGTGGATAATTTACCAATTTGTCCACAGTAAATTTTTTATATTGTGGATTTCTTAGTTATTAACAGTTTATCAACACACTTTCAACAGATGGTTGTGGATATCTCGTGTATTGGTTCCGTAAGTAAAGATAACTTTTTTGTAACCAAACAATTGTCCTCATGAACAAATTTTCAAAAACAGTATCTAAACTATTTATTTTTCTATTGTTCACCATTTATAATTATGTTTTTCACACTTTCCACAATTAGCTTTGTGTTATTTTTTTCTTTTACTTCTTTTTCAATTTTCTTGCAAGCATGCATTACTGTAGAATGATCTCTATTGCCGAAATCCTCTCCTATCTTAGGATAAGACATATTTGCTACTTCTCTACATAGATACATTGCAATTTGTCTTGGAAATGCAATCTCATTTGATCTTTTATTGCTAGATAAATCATCTTTGTTAATATTAAAGTATTTTGCTACAGTTTCTTTTACAAAATCTGCTGAAAGTACTTTTTCATTTGCTGCTTTAAACTCATTAATTGTATTTTCTGCTAATTCAATTGTAATTGGTGTGTGTGTAAGTGAAGCTGTGGCAATAATTTTGTTAAATACTCCTTCTAATTCTCTAATATTAGAATCAATTTTATTAGCAATATTCGATAAAATAATGTCATCAACTATAATTTTTTCTTCTTGAGCTTTTTTCCTAAGAATTGCTAAACGAGTTTCGTAGTCTGGGCATGAGATATCAGCTAATAGCCCCCATTCAAATCTTGATTTTAGTCTGTCTTCTAGAAATTGGATTTCTCTAGGTGGTTTATCACTTGAGATGATAATTTGTTTTTTATCTTCAAATAAAGCGTTAAACGTGTGGAAGAATTCTTCTTGAACTCTTTCTTTACCAGCAATGAACTGAATATCGTCAATTAATAAAACATCAATTGTTCTATATTTATTTCTAAATACCTCATTTTTATTATCTTTGATTGCATTTATCATTTGGTTTGTAAATTTTTCTGAAGTTACATATAGGATTTTTGCATATCTATTATTTTGTAAAATTCTATTTCCTATTGCATGCATTAAGTGAGTTTTACCTAGACCTACTCCTCCATATAAAAATAATGGATTATAAGATTCTCCAGGTTTATCAGCTACTGCGATTGCTGCTGCATGTGCCAAACGATTGTTACTTCCTACTACAAATGTTTCGAAAGTATATTTTGGATTAAGTGTTCTATTTGAAGTTTCAATTTCAGTATCTTGAAGAATCTGATTATTTGAAACTATAACTCCATTACTCTCTCCATCTTCTTTGTCTTCGTCTGAAAAAACGGAAACGGTCCAATCTTTATTGGTAATAAATTTGAAGGTGTTTAGAATTAAATCTGCATAGCGAGTTTCTAACATTTCTCTAGCATATTTTGAACTAGCTTTTAGGACGATATTTGTGTCAGTCATTTCAGTCATTTCAACAGGACCAAACCAAGTTTCAAATGCAATTTCAGTCATTTCAACTTTTAGTAAGTTTTTTGCTTTGTTTAATAGTTCGTCTTTGTCCATTGGCATTTTAAAACATCCTTTCAAATAAAGTTATCCACAAAGTTTTCCACAGGTGTGGATAACTTTGTAATAATTGTGTAATAAATAGTGAATTTTATACGAACAAATATTTTTAGTAAGTAATATAATAAATCCCCTATCAATTCTTGTTCAGTATAATATCAAAATATGACATGATAAGTCAAGATGTTTGTGGATAATTTTTAAAAAACTGTGGATAAGAATGAAAAAATTGTGGAAAACTATACTTTTATGACAAAAATATTACAAAAAATGAAAAATTATAAGTAAAAATTTTATAAAATTCATGATTTTTTTTAATAGATTTAGAAACTTAATAATATTTTGTTTTTTTATACCTTGTTGTCGCAATCTGCATATTAAAGAGGCTTGTATGTAGATTGTTCCATATCGCATTCGCTTCGCTCATTTGGTCGCTTACGCGGTATTTCAAAACAATATATTATTAAGTTCTTAAATTTTATAATAAATAGATAAATGTAACAAAATCAATGAAAATTATTACACTATAACTGAAATTTTTCAAAAAGTATTGACAAATGTGGAAAACATGATGTATAATCGATATACTTGTTATTTTGTAACAAATTTCCACAAAGGAATTGATATATAAGAAAAAATTAGGAGGTGCAATTAGTAATGAAAAGAACATTTCAACCAAAAAACAGACAAAGAAATAAAGAACATGGATTTATGAAAAGAATGTCAACAAGAGCAGGAAGAAACATATTAAAAGCAAGAAGAGCAAAAGGAAGAAAAAAAATCTGTGCTTAGTAAACAAACTAAAGGTCTAGGCCTTTAGTTATTTCTATATAAGGAATGCTCTTTATTATGGAGTAAAATATGAAAAAAACAGAAATACTAAAAAAAAATTATGAATTTAAAAATGTTTTAACAAATGGAAAATTTTATAGAGGAAAAGAAATAGAAATATTTATCTTAAAAAATAATAAAAAAAGGAATTATTTAGGAATTGCAATAGGAACAAAAAATGGAAAAGCTTTCCAAAGAAACAAAGCAAAAAGACTAATAAGAGAAAGCTATTCAAAGCTAGAAAGCAGTATAATAGAAGGAAACAATATTGTAATATTAATGAATAAAAAATTTCCTATAGAAAACTTAAAATTTTCTGAAGTAAATGAAGACATAAAAAAAATATTTTTAAAAGCAGAAATTTTAAAAAAAGAAGATGAAATATGAAAAAAATATGTATATATTTAATTGAGTGGTATCAAAAAAATATATCCAAATTTTTAGATAATAGAAATATAAAGTGCAAATACTATCCTACATGCTCAGAATATACCAAACAAGCCATAATAAAATATGGAGTAATAAAAGGGTGTTGGCTAGGAGCTATAAGGATATTAAAGTGTAATCCTTTTTCAAAAGGAGGATATGACCCATTAAAATAGAAAGGGGCAGTAGTATATGCTAGCATTTTTTGCCAATTTATTTGGATATGTATTAAATTTCATTTATGGAATAGTTAAAAATTATGGATTAGCAATCATTATTTTTTCTATATTAGTAAAAGTATTAATGATTCCTATATCGATAAAGCAGCAAAAGACTATGAAAAAATCTCAAAAAATACAATCAAAAATGAAAGAAATACAATTCAAATATAAAAATAACCCAGAAATGTTGAATAAAGCAACACAAGAGTTATACAAATCTGAGAATATGAGTCCATTTAGTGGATGTTTTAGTGCAATAATACAAATTATTTTATTATTTGCAGTATTTTATTTAGTACGTTCACCACTTACATATATGAAAAAGGTTGATAGTGGAGTAACAGAAAAATATACTAAAATAATAAAAGAAAATGATTTAAGTACAAACAGTGCTTATCCAGAAATAGAGATAATAAGAGAATTAGGAAATATAAGAGAATTAAAAAATAAAACTGTTGAAGAAAATGCTGAACAACAAGAAAAAACAGATTTATCAGAAATAAATGATGAAGAATTAGATTCTTTATATATAAATATGGATTTCTTAGGTCTTAATTTAGCACAAGTACCAACAAGAAGTTCTGATTGGAAAGCATATATAATTCCAATTTTATATGTACTTGTATCAATAATATCTCTAAGAGTTGTAAACAATACAAACAAAAAGGCTAAAAAAGAAAAAACAGAGGAAAATAAAGATGAAAAATCATTGACAAAGCCAGAAGATGACTTTGATCCAATGGAACAAATGAATAAAAATATGAATATGATGTTTCCTGTAATGTACTTAGCCGTAGCGCTTATAGCACCTTTAGGACTAGCATTATATTGGTTAATGAATAGTTTATTAATGATTGCAGAAAAATTAATTTTAAACAAGCTTTTAAAAGACGAGGAGGAAAATTAATATGGCAAAATGTATAATTTCAGAAGGAAAAACAACATCAGAAGCAATAGAAAAGGGACTTAAAGAGATTGGTTTGCCAAAAGAATTGGTTGATATCAAGGTAATAGAGGAAAACAAAAAAAGTTTTTTTGATATATTAGCTCCTAAAGTAGTAAAAGTAGAATTAAAAGAAAAAGAAGCTAAAAAGCCTGAAGAATTTGAGATTGAAACAACAGAACAAGAGCTAGAAAATGCAAAAACAAAACTAGATAAGTTCTTAGCAGAATTTGTTAAAAACCTTAATAATGGAACAAAATATGAAATTGAAATTAAAGAAAAATGTTTATATGTAACAATAAAAGGAGATAATGTTGGAAGCCTTATAGGATATAGGGGAGAGGCATTATATGCATTAGAAAGTATATTAAAAGTAATGGCTAATAAAAAGTCAGAAAATAGAGTAATTGTTAGATTAGACATTGAAGGATATAAAGAAAAAAGAGTAAAAACATTACAAGAATTAGCTGGGAAAAAGGCAAAAATTGTAGAAAAAACAGGAAAAATGATAACATTAGAGCCAATGAAGGCATATGAAAGAAAAATTATTCATAGTTTTCTACAGGAAAATCCTAATGTAGAAACTAGAAGTATAGGGCAAGAGCCAAAAAGAAGGATTGTAATTTCAAAAAAATAATAAAAATCGGAAGTCAAAGTTCAGATTTTAATCATGCAGAAGATAAATGCATTTGGTTAAATTAACTTTGACTTTTTTGTTTATAAGGAGGTAATAAAAAATGAGTACAATAGCTTCTATATCTACTGCGCCAGGGATTGGCGGAATAGGTATAATTAGAATGAGTGGAGAAAAATCATTTGAAATATTAGGAAAAATATTCCAGCCGAAAACAGTACAAAAAATTGAAGACATAAAAGGATACACCATAAAATATGGGCATATTGTAGAAAATGAAGAAATAATAGATGAAGTATTAGTATCGTATTTTAAAGCACCTAGAAGCTATACAACAGAAAATATGTGCGAAATTAATTCACATGGAGGAAATATAGTAGTAAAAAAAATATTAGAAATGTGTTTAAAAAATGGTGCAGAACTAGCGGAACCGGGCGAATTCACCAAGAGAGCATTTTTAAATGGAAGAATAGATTTAGCACAAGCAGAATCAGTTATAGATGTAATAAATGCAAAATCAGAAAAAGAGGCAAAAAGTGGTATAAAACAGCTAGAAGGGTATTTATCAAGCGAGATTAAGGGGATAAAACAAGAAATATTAGATGTATTAGTAAATATTGAAGTAACAATAGATTATCCAGAATATGACACACCAGAAGTACAAGAACAGGAAATAAAGCAAATGCTTGAAAGCGTAGGAAATAAGCTAGAAAAATTAGAAAAATCATTTGATAATGGAAAAATAATAAAAGATGGAATAAAAACAGCAATAATAGGAAAGCCAAATGCAGGTAAGTCTTCACTTTTAAATGCTATTTTAAAAGAAGATAGGGCTATTGTAACAGATATTGCAGGGACTACAAGAGATACAATAGAAGAATTTGTTACAATAAACGGCATTCCGCTAAATCTAGTAGATACAGCAGGAATAAGAGAATCTTCTGATGAAGTAGAAAAAATAGGTGTAGAGAAATCAATAAAACAAGCAAAAGATGCTGATTTAATTATAGCAATCTTTGATAGCTCTAAGGATTTGACAGATGAAGACTTAGAAATACTTGAATTAATTAAAAATAAAAAATCTATTATTTTATTAAATAAATCAGATTTAAATGCAAAAATTAATGAAAATGATAGTAGATTTACAGATATAACTGATAATATTATAAAAATATCAGTATTAAATAAAACAGGAATAGATTTATTATATGAAAAAATTTCAAATATGTTTAATTTAAACGAAATTAATTTAGATAATGATATATTAATTACAAATATTCGTCACAAAAATATAATTTCTAAATCTTTTGACAATGTAAAAAAATCAAAAGAAGCATTAGAAATGAATTTACCAATCGACATTATAACAATTTATATAAAAAATGTTTTAGAAGATTTAGGAGAGATTACAGGTGAAGTTGTAACTGAAGATATAATAAATGAAATTTTTTCAAAATTTTGTTTAGGAAAGTAGAAAAAATAACACGTGAAAATCAAAAATAAAACGATTTAAAACAAAAAACATATAACTTGTCACAAAAAAGGTTAAAATCAAAATAAAAGGAAAATAAAAAGAATTAGAGCTAATCTAGAATATAATGTAAAATGAAAAAATGGAGGGAGAAATAAAATGAGTTACTATGCAGGTGAATATGATATAGTAGTTATTGGTGCAGGACATGCAGGATGTGAAGCAGCATTAGCTGCAGCAAGACTTGGAATGAAAACAGCAATCTTTTCTTTAAGCTTAGAGGCTGTAGCAAATATGCCATGTAATCCACACATAGGTGGAAGTTCCAAAGGTCATTTAGTAAGAGAAATTGATGCCCTTGGTGGAGAAATGGGCAAAAATATAGATAAAACAATGATACAAATAAAAATGTTAAATACCTCAAAAGGCCCAGCAGTACACTCTTTGAGGGCACAAGCAGACAGAAAAAGATATCAAATGGAAATGAAACATACATTAGAAAAACAAGAAAATTTATATTTAAAACAAGCAGAAATTGTTAACATAACATTGAAAGATAACAAAGTAAAGTCTATAGAAACAGATGTAGGGGCAATATATGATGTAAAATCAATAATTGTTGCAACTGGAACATATTTAAAAGGAAAAATTTTCATAGGAGACTTTTCAAAAGAAAGTGGACCAGATGGCGTATTTCCAGCGAATAAGCTATCTGAATGTTTAAAAAAATTAGGTGTAAATTTAATAAGATTTAAAACAGGAACACCAGCAAGAATTAATAAAAAAAGTATAGATTTTTCAAAAATGGAAGTTCAAAAAGGGGATGAAGGAATAATACCATTCTCATTTGAAGATAAAATGAAAGATTTTGAACAAGTAGATTGTTATTTAACATATACAAATGCTGAAACACACCGAATTATAAGAGAAAATTTACATAGATCACCACTATATGGAGGAGAAATATCAGGAACAGGGCCAAGATATTGCCCATCAATAGAAGATAAAGTAGTAAGATTTGCAGATAAAGAAAGACATCAAGTTTTCGTAGAGCCAATCGGAATAGATACAGATGAAATGTATATACAAGGAATGAGTTCCTCATTGCCAGAAGACGTGCAAATAGCCATGTATAGGACTATTCCTGGATTAGAACATTGTGAATTTACACGTCCAGCATATGCAATAGAATATGATTGTATTGATCCGGCAGATTTAAAATTATCACTAGAATATAAGAAAATAGATGGATTATTCTTCGCAGGGCAAACAAATGGAACATCAGGATATGAAGAAGCTGCTTGCCAAGGTTTAATTGCAGGAATAAATGCTTCACAAAAAATAAAAGGTAAAGATCCACTAATTTTAGATAGAACAGAGGCATATATAGGGGTTTTAATTGATGATATTGTTACAAAAGGGACAAATGAACCATACAGAATGATGACCTCTAGAGCAGAATACAGGCTACTTTTACGCCAAGACAATGCAGATTTACGTTTAACAGAAAAAGGACATGAAATAGGATTGATTTCCGATGAAAGATATAATAAATTTTTAGAGAAAAAACAAGAAATTGAGGCAGAAAAGAAAAGATTAGAAGAAACAGTAGTTAAACCAACTGAAAAAGTCAATGAATTTCTAAAAAAACAGGGAACATCAGAGCTTACAACTGGTTCAAAACTTTCAGAATTGTTAAAAAGAGCAGAAATTACATATGCTTCTCTTGAAGCAATTGATGAAAATAGACCAAAATTGAGAGAACAAGTAAGAGAAGAAGTTGAAATTCAAGTAAAATATGACGGATATATTAAAATGCAAGAAGCACAAGTAGAAAAATTCAAAAAAATGGAGAAAAAATTATTACCAGAAGATATAAATTATGAAGAAATAAAGGGAATAAGCTTAGAAGCTAGACAAAAACTAAATAAACACAAACCACATTCAATAGGACAAGCATCAAGAATTTCTGGAGTTTCTCCAGCAGATATATCAGTATTACTTGTTTATTTACAAACAAAAAGATAGGAGAATTAAAATATGGAGCATAGTACATTTAACGAGGGACTCCTTGAAAAAGCTAGAACAATGGGTGTTCGTTTTTCTGTGGAGCAAATGGATAAATTTTATAAATACATGAATTTATTAATAGAATGGAATGAAAAAATGAATTTAACAGCTATAATTGAACCAAATGAAATTATTTTAAAACATTTTATTGATTCTATTACAATTTTAAAAGACATAAAAGATAATTCAACAGTAGTTGATGTTGGAACAGGGGCAGGATTTCCAGGAATACCATTAAGCATAATGAATCCAACATTAAAAATAACGCTTGTAGATTCTTTAAATAAAAGATTAATCTTTTTACAAGAGGTCATAAACGAATTGAATTTGAAAAATGTGGAGCTTGTACACGCAAGAGCAGAAGAATTTGGACGAAATAAAAAATATAGAGAAAAATTTGATATTGCTACATCAAGAGCCGTTGCAAATTTAGCAACATTATCAGAATATTTGTTGCCATTGGTTAAAATTAATGGTAAAGCAATAAGTATGAAAGCAGGAAATGCTTCACAAGAAATAGAAGATGCAGAAAAAGCAATAAAAACTTTAGGCGGTAATATAAATAATATAGAAGAATTTAATTTACCACAAAGTGATATTGGTAGAACTATTATTATAATAGATAAGATTAAAGAAACTCCAGGAAAATATCCCAGAAAGCCTGGTACACCAGCTAAAGAACCTATAAAATAGAAAGAATGCTCCACAGAGAATGTGGGGCATTTTTTTGATGTTTATTATTAATTTTATATTAAGAAAGATTTTTAAATATAAGTTTTGCATGAAATGATGAATGTGCATGAAGAAATTTTAGAAATACTATGTAATTTTATGGAAAGAGTTCACGAGAGTGGAAGGGAGCCATAAAATAAATTAGGATTTCTTAAATTTCGTAATAAGCCGAGGAATGTAATAAAAAACTTATATTTAAAATCTTTAGGTAAAAATTCATAAAAAAATAAAAAAAGCATTGACTTATTAATAAATATTTTATATTATATAAATGTCAAAAGAAAAAGATTTATGTCTAGAAGAAAGGAATGACGTAAAATGGGAAAAGTAATATCAGTAGCAAACCAAAAAGGTGGAGTAGGAAAGACAACAACAACAGTAAATTTAAGTACATTACTAGCCAAAAAAGGAAAAAAAGTATTATTAATAGACACAGATCCACAAGGAAATGCAACAAGTGGACTAGGAGTAACAAAAGAGCTAGAATTATCAGTGTATGACATATTAGTAGGAGACACAACATTTGAAGAAACAATAGAAAAGACAGCAATCAAAAATTTAAGCGTATGTCCATCAAACATTAGTTTGGCTGGGGCTGAAGTACAGCTTGTATCAATGATGTCAAGAGAACAAAGATTAAAAGTAAAATTAGACGAAATAAAAGACAAATTTGATTACATATTAATAGATTGTCCACCATCTTTAGGACTAATAACATTAAATGCGTTTACAGCATCTGATACAGTATTAATACCAGTACAATGTGAATACTTTGCACTTGAAGGATTAGGACAATTGTTAAATACTGTAAATTTAGTGAAAAAACACTTAAATAAAAACTTAGAAATTGAAGGAGCATTATTAACTATGTATGATGCTAGAACAAACCTTTCTAATCAAGTAGTAAAAGAAGTAAAAAAATACTTTGAAGGAAAAGTATATAAGACAGTAATACCAAGAAATGTAAGGCTAAGCGAAGCACCAAGTTATGGTATGCCAATATCACTTTATGATCCTAGGTCAAAAGGGGCAAAAGCGTACGAAAAACTATCAAAAGAATTTTTGAAAAATAATGTACAACCAAAATAAAATATAAAAATATTAGATTAGGGGGAAATAGATATGGCAAAGGCAAAGATGACAGGATTAGGAAAAGGACTAGATGCATTATTTGGAGGTTCTCCATTAGATGTACAAATGGAAGGATCTGTAGAAACGGAAGAATTAGAAGATAGTAAAAATTTAAAAACATTAAAAATAACAGAAGTAGAGCCAAATAGAGAACAGCCAAGAAAAAATTTTAATCAAGAAGCTTTAGAAGAATTATCAGAATCAATTAAAGAATATGGAGTAATACAACCAATTGTAGTATCAAGAGAAGATGGATATTATGCAATTGTAGCAGGAGAAAGAAGATGGAGAGCAGCTAAATTAGCGGGATTAGCAGAAATACCTGCAATAATTAGAGAATCTGATGAGCAAACTAACAGAGAAATCTCTTTAATAGAAAATATTCAAAGAGAAGATTTAAATCCATATGAAAAAGCTTTAGGGATTAGAAGCTTGATGGACAAATATGGATTAACGCAAGAAGAGGTTTCTAAAAAAATAGGAAAAAGCAGAAGCAGTGTGTCAAACACAGTCAGAGTATTATATTTAGCTCCAGATGTATTAGAATTAGTAAAACAGGGTAAACTTACAGAAGGACATTGCAAGGCTTTAGCTGGAATAAGTGATCCTAAACGTCAATATGAAGCAGCAATAAGAATGATTGAAAAAGGAGAATCTGTAAGACAAGCTGAAAGTAAGAACAGAATAACAAAAAGAGAAAAAAAATTAGATCCAAAATATAAATACTTATATGAAGATATAGAAGACAAATTCCAAGGATTTTTTGGTACAAAAGTAAAATTAGATCAAGGAAAAAGAAAAGGAAAAATTATTATAGAATATCATAATAATGAAGATTTAGAGAGAATGCTAAATTTAATTAAAGAAAATTAAAAAAAGTATTGACAAGCGACAGTAAAATGTGCTAATATAAATACTGTCGCTGGACATTTGTCTATTGATATGGAGAGGTGGTCGAGTTGGTTTATGGCACCAGTCTTGAAAATTGGCGTGCGTTTGTAGCGTACCGTGGGTTCGAATCCCACCCTCTCCGCCAATAAAATAGAAAGGCATATCATTACACAAAATGATATGTTTTTCACTATTAATTGTTTGACAACCAATATTTGGAGATGTACCCAAGTGGTGAAGGGGACTGTTTGCTAAACAGTTAGGTCGGTAACACGGCGCGGAGGTTCGAACCCTCTCATCTCCGCCAAGAATTAACACTAGATTATTGAAATTTGGTGTTTTTTTGTATCCGAATATTAGAAATATTGCTAAAAAACAACAAAAATGACAAAATTTTTAGAAAAAACTTGCAAAAAACTCATATATGTCTTATAATTAAAGAAGAAAGCTAGATTTAATTTTAGTTATTTACATTCTGGAGAAACCAGATTATAATAAATAATCGAAAAAAAGGAGGAGAATTAAATGAGCACAAAAACAATGAAGATATTAACAACAATCGCTACAATATTATTGATTGTATCTATGGGAGCATCTGTTGTATATGGATTAGAACCAGGAGGATTAAAGGCAAATTCACAAGCAACAGGAACTTCAGAAGTACAAACATTAGGTCAAAATGTTATGGGGGTTATTAATGTAGCAGGAGTAGTTATTGCAGTAATTGTATTAATGATATTAGGTATAAAATACATGATGGGTTCAGCAGAAGAAAAAGCTGAATATAAGAAAACAATGATACCATATTTGGTTGGTGCAATCTTGATATTTGCAGCATCTACAATTGCAAATGTTATCTACAAATTTGCAACAGGTTTAAATTCATAATTATATAATAAAAAATATTCAAAAAAAATCGATAAATACTTCCATTTATCGATTTTTTTTGCTATAATAAAATAAGATAATTGTAGAAAAAACAAAGGAGGAAGATATGGGAACATATAATTTACCAAGAAATGTAAAAGGAGAGGGAAGAATATTATTTATATTTTCAACAAAGTCACTAATAACTACATGTATTGGAGGAGCTGTTGGATTAGTATTTTATTTTATATTTAAACTTTTGGGATTGACCATAGTAGGTATTGTAATAACGTTAATATTTGCATTTATTGGATATGCAATAGGTATGTTTAAAATACCAGATGGTTCAGGATTAGAAATTACTAGAAAAACAGGTGGAGAAAATATAGATGATATAATAAAAAGATACATAAAGTTTAAAAAAAATAATAAAAAATTATATGTATATACAAAGGAGGAAAATTTAAATGAATAGTGAAATAACCTCACAATTAGTACAAGTTCTTATTTTTATTTTAGTGCCAGTTGTAATTGCGGTAATAGGATTAATAGGATTTTTAGTATATTTATATTTTAAAGATAAAAACCAAAAACAAGAAGATAGCCAAGATGTAAAATCAATTGATAAAAATTCAAAAAATCAAAATAAACAATCTATTTTTAATTTTATGGATTTTGATAAAATTGAAGATAATATGATAATACAAAAAAATTGTACAAGATTTTTGATGGTAATAGAATGCCAAGGAATTAATTATGATTTAATGTCTGGGATGGAGAAAAATGGTGTTGAAGAAGGATTTGTACAATTCTTAAATACTTTAAGATATCCGATACAAATGTATATTCAAACTAGATCGATCAATTTAGAAGGTAGTTTAGTTAGATATAGAGATAGAGTAAAAGATGTTGAAATGAAATTAAGAAATATGCAAATGAGATATAATCAAATGAAAGAATCAGGAGATTATTCAGAAGAACAATTAAAAAAAGCATTTTATGAAGTTACCAAACAAACAAATTTATATGAATATGGTAAGTCAATTCTACAAGATACAGAGAAAATGAGTTTAAATAAAAACATATTAAATAAAAAATATTATATCATAATACCATATCTTTCTGCTGAAGCTAATGGGGAGAATCTAGATAAAAAAGAAATAGAAGGAATTGCTTTTTCAGAATTATATACAAGAGCACAGTCTTTGATAAACTCTATATCAGTATGTGGTGTAAGAGGAAAAATATTAAAATCAAATGAATTACTAGAATTATTATATATGGCCTATAACAGAGACGAAGCAGAAACATTTGGTTTAGAAAAAGCTATAAGAGCTGGATATGATGAAATGTATTCAACTGCTCCAGATGTATTGAAAAAGAAAATGCAAGAATTAGATAAAGAAATAGAAGAAAAAGCTATTAATTTAGCAAATGAAAAAGTTGAACAAGCTAAAACTGAGTTAGAGAAGAAAGTTGAAGAAAAAGAATATAGTATGGAAGACTTAATTGCTAAAATGGCTAAAATAATAATAGAAAACAATGAACAATATTTGGGACAAGAAGTAAAAAATAAAGCAATAGAAAAAATAGACAAAGAAAGTACAAAAGAGGGAGGTAAGGCAGATGGCAAGAAAAAAACAACAAGAGGTAGAAAAAAAGCAACAGCCTAGTGAAGAAACTCAATTATTAAAAAGACAAACAATTAAAGAATTAATTGCACCTTCTGGAATAGATGCAAGTAATATAGATCATTTGGAAATAATTTCAAATGTTAAGAGATATGCTAGAAGTTTTTTTGTATCAACATTGCCAAGAATGTGTACATTTCCAGAATTATTTAGAGATATGTATTTCTTTGGAGATATAAATACATCAATATATATAAATCCAATACAAGAAGCTAAATCTCAAAGTGAACTTAATAAAGTCATAAACGAACTTGAGACAGAAAGAATTGTGGCAGTTGATAGAGGAAATATAAACAGAGAAAGTAATTTGACACAAAAAAGATTTGAAGCTGAGCAACTAAGGGATGAAATAGCTGCAGGGTTTAATAAATTATATGAGGCATCAATAGTTTCAACAATATTTACATACAATTTAGGTGATTTAGATAGATTAACAAAGTTACTTGCAACAGAAATGTCGAAATCATTAGTTGGAATTAAGACTGCATGGGCAATGCAAGAAGATGCATTTAAATCAAATTTACCATTGATGGATGATAAGGTAAAAAAAATACATACATTTGATAGAAGGTCAATGTCAACAATATTTCCATTTGTTACATCAGAAGTTGGACATGAAACAGGAATTCCATTAGGTTTTAACAAACAAACAGGAACACCTATACTATTTGATAATTTTCATAGTTCACTAACTAATTATAATATGGTTATATTTGCAAAATCTGGTGCTGGTAAATCAGTAACAATGAAGACATTGATAAGTAGATCATCATTATTAATGGGAATTGAAAGCTTGGCACTTGATGCAGAAGGTGAGTATGAAATAGTAGCAGAATCATTAGGAGGAATAAATGTAGTTCTTAGTCCGACATCAAAAACAGTTATCAATTTATTTGATATAGAAACAGAAACAGCAAAAGATGAGATAACAGGAAAAGAAAGATTGGTACTTAATGTTGAAAACAAAGTAGAAGATGTTACACAAGCATTATTAACAATGGCAAGAGGAAGTACAAGAAGTGCAGAAGTAAATGAATTAACAAAACAGATTATAGCTGAGTCTGTTGCAGAAGAATATGCAGCATTAGGAATAACAAGTAATCCTAATAGTTTGTATGAAGCTACAGGAAATTTTAATAGAGGAGAAAAACTATATAGAGAGAAGAAAAAAATGCCAACGATTGGCTCTTGGTATAAAAGAATACAAGCTAAAGCACAAGATAATATGAATGAAGATTATAGATATCATTATAGTTACTTATTGAAAGTAATGAAACAATATATAAGAGAGTATAATGGTCAGATGGCTTATTTTGATGGGCAATCAACATTTGAATTACTTGAGGGAGCACCATTTATAAATTTGGATATATCTCAATTGGAAGAAAAATTTGCTAGACCACTAGCACAACAAATTCTTTTAACTTGGATATGGGAAAAATTTGTTAAGAAAAATAGTGAAGATAGAAGCAAGGCTACAAAGAAAAGAGTAATTGTTGATGAGGCCTGGATGTTGCTTCCATATCCAGAAGCCGTAGACTTTTTAAACACAATGGCTAGACGTGCAAGAAAAAGGAATGTTTCACTTGCTGTTGTTTCACAGAGATTCCAGGATTTCTATGAAAAACCAGAGGCTCAGGCGGTACTTACATCTTCAGATACAAAATTGTTTTTAGCACAAGATAAATCAGAAATACAATATTTAAAAGAAGTATTTAAGTTAAGTGAAGGTGAAGCAGGATTTTTAGTAACATGTGGAAAAGGTGAAGGATTGTTAAAAGTCGGTGCCGAGTCTGCAATTTTACAAATAACTCCTACTCAGAAAGAATTTGAGTTTGTAGAAACAAACTTAAATAAGCTAGTAAATAAAAGAAGAATTACAGGTAATCTTTAATTTGAGGAGGAAAGAATGAAATTTATAATGAACAAAAATAGTATTGCACGAAAGATATTGGTATGTTTATTAATAATATTAACATTAAGTTTTGCAATTGTTCCCAATTATACTGTTTGGGCTGTAGAAGTAGTAAATGAAAAAGATTTACCAGATTCAGGTGGAACTATAGGTGGAACTTTATTAAAACAGCTTATTCAAGTAATTGATGCTATAGCAGATATAATAATGGGAGCACTTAATAAATTTATGCTTGGGACAGGTTTTTCTTCAGCAATGTTAGATAGGAATGATGCTAATATAGATAATCCTAGTTCATGGTTACATGTTGATGATGGTGAGGAGGTTGATTTTGAATTTGGTGATGGAACAATAAATACATCTGAATTTATGCCATGGGTTGATTCTTACCAAATTCCAAACTTTCTATATTCTCCAGAAGCTATATTTTCAAATAATATAGCAGCATTAGATGTTAACTTTTTAAATCCTAATAAATATACAGCAGTTTCTTCTGATGATAAAGCACAAGATGCTGCTAAGTCTGGGGCAGGTGAAGATGGATTACAACAAAAAATAGCAAGTTGGTACATGTCATTTAGAAATATAGCGATAGTAGGACTATTATCAGTATTAATATATTTAGGAATTAGGATAGTTATTAGTTCAACAGCAGAAGATAAAGCAAAATATAAAGAAAATTTACAAAATTGGGTAGTTGCATTATGTTTAGTATTTTTTATACATTATATAATGTCAGGATTATTGATGATAACAGATCAAGTTAATAATTTATTTGATAATACAGCAAATGATTCTATTGTGGTTAAAGTTGATTCAGGTAATAAAACTTTTCATACAAATCTTATAGGATATGTAAGATTTAGTGCGCAATCTAAAAGCTTATATAATACATTTGCATATTCTTTATTGTATATTGTATTGGTTATTTATACTTGTGTATTTACTGTAATGTATTTTAAAAGGTTTTTATATATGGCCTTTTTAACAATGATTGCACCATTAGTTGCACTTACATATCCAATAGATAAAGTAGGTGACGGAAAAGCACAAGCATTTAACATGTGGTTTAAAGAATATGTTACGCATTTAATATTACAGCCAGTACATTTAATTTTATATACAGCTTTAGTTTCATCTGCAATGGACTTAGTAAAAAATAATCTTATATATGGATTGGTTGCAATTGGATTTTTAATACCGGCCGAAAAACTTATTAAGAAAATGTTTAATTTAGATGGAGCTCAAACAACTAGCGGATTTGGATCTTTTGCTGGAGGAGCACTAGCAATGAAAGGATTAAATAATGTTGCTAAAGCATTAGGAAAAGGAAAATCTGGTGGAAATTCTGGAAAATCATCATCAGATTCAGGGACTAATGGTGATGAATCTGATAGTAGAATTAGAATGCAAGATAGAGACTTTGCACAATCTTTTGGTAATGATGAAAATCCAAATGATGAAGATCCAAATGATGAAAGACAAAGAATGCTGGAGGATAGACAAGTATGGCAAGATATGGCAAATGATGAGAATGAAACTGAACAAAACAGGTTAGATGCTCAAAGAGAAGTTGATGAGATAGATCAAAATTTACCACCACATCAAGAACAAACAGATATTAATAATATAGACAGAAATATTAATACTCCAAATAATAATTGGAAGAGAAAATTTGCTAAGAATATGACGATAAAAGGAATAAAAAAGGCAGGAAATGTAATGTACAAAGGAGCAAAAATAGGTTCAAAAGTTTTGGGTGCCTCTGGTGGTGCTATGATTGGTTTAGCAGCAGGTGTTGCAACAGGTGACCTAAAAAATGCAGCTACTTTTGCTGGTGCTGGTGCAATAGCTGGAGCATCTATTGGAAAAAGTTTTGCAAATCTTCCAGAAGGAGCTATAAGAACAGGTGTAAATGTTGCAGAAGGAGTTAATAATGCAAGAGAAAGCTTTAATTACGAGAGAGATAAGGCTCAATATGGTTTAGGAAGAGCTAGGGAATTAGCAGATGAAAGACAGAATGAAAGAGCAAAGACTAAATTCTTAAATGATAAGGCTGAAAAAGAAAAATATGAAGAGATGGCAGGAAGAATTCAACAAAAAACAAATCAAGATGTTAGTGCTGATGAATTAATGAATTTAGCTTTTGATTATAAAAAAGCAGGAATAACAGATGATAAACAGATTGAAAATGGATTAACAATGGAGAAAAAATATAGTAATGATAATAATATACATGAAAACATGATTGATATTGTTAATATGACAAAAGATTATGGAAAAGATTATGTGCTAGATGAGAAAAAACGTAATTCAATGCAAGAAACAATAAAAACAAAAGTCAATGGTGAAAGCAACCAGGATAAGGTATGGAAATTATATACTGAAACTTTAGGATTAAAAGAAAGAGGAGAACGTTACAGTATGAATCGAACAAATAGGAGAAATCCAAATGGATGACCAAATAATAACAATTAAAATTGTTAATTTAGAAGGAGAAAGTTATGTATAAATTATGGAAATACTATAATCAAAATAGATTAAAGGTATGGACAATAATATTAGCCATAATATTAGGTTTAGCAATTATAAGAAGTTTAAATATCAGTTTTAAGAATAAACAGAATACTAATGATAAAGAAGAAACAACATCTAATGTTGTTTCTTATAATAATGAGAGTAAATCGATGGTTAATGGTGGGAGTGTATCCAATAGTTATAGTGAAGATTTCGGAAAGCTTATAGACCAATTTTTTACATATTGTATAGAACAGGATTGGCATAGAGCATATAGCATGGTATCAGATGATACAAAACAAGTATTTTATCAAACTGAAGAGATATTTAAAAGTAATTATTGTAAAGATAAATTTGATGGAGATAAGCAGTTTTCTTTTCAATCTTGGTCAAGCTCAGATAATTTGTTTATTTATCAAGTAAAAATATTTGATAATATGATTACAACAGGAAAGACAAATAATAATTATGTAGAAGAATATGTTACTATTGATAATAATAGTGAAGAATGTAAATTAAATTTAAATAGTTATTTAGGAAGAAAAATAATAAATGAAAAAACAGAAGATGATAATTTATCTGTACAAGTAATAAATGTTGATAAATATTTAGATTATCAAGTATATACATTAAGTATAAAAAATAAAAATAATTTTAGTATATTATTGGATACAAGAAGAAAAACAAATACTTGTTATGCTAAAGATAAATCTAATAATAAATTTGAAGCAGTTTTATATGAAAATAAAGATGAAGATTTAAAATTTGAAGCATATGAAATGAAAACAATTAAAATAAAATTTAATGTTGCTAATAGAAGAAATTTAGAAATAAAAAGCATTAATTTTACAGATATTGTAGATAGTGAGAAATATGCTGAAAATGCTAACATAGAAGCTGAAAAATTTGAAGCTAATATGTAAAAGAGGTGAAATATTTGGGAATAATAAATAATTTTAAAGAAAAAACTAAAAAGGAAATAGAGAAAAAGGCAAAAAAAGCAGTAAAAAATACTGCTTTTAAAGCATTATCATCTTTAGTAACTGCAGCTATTCCAATTGTTGGACCTGTAATATTAGCAGCATCTGCAGGATTAATAATATATGGACTAATTGATTTAGGAATAGAATTATTTACAGCCAAAAACAATCCAGAGTTATTGTATGAGTCATTGGAGATAGATGATGTATCAGAAATTGTAGAAATAAAAGGTGATGAAAAAAACGGATATTATTTAGATTTTGTAGATGGAATTGATGAAAAATTAGAAAAAATTATAGAAAAGTATAATAAATCAGCTGAATATCATAATTTGCCTGAAGATGTGAATTTTTTAAAGAAGATATTAAAAGCAGAGATAATCACTCAATTTCCTGATTTAAAAGGTTCTATACCAAGTGATTCTAAGGACGGATTTCAAGGAGCTATTAGTATAAGAAGAGTTACTCCAAATAAGTCACTTCGGAGAAATGAAAAATACAGGTAAGGGAGAAACTTCAACTATAGAACAAAGTAAGGTTGATGAACCAGTAGAAATAAATAATAGAAATGATGTAAATAGATTAGAAAAGATGAAAGAAGGGCAAGAGTTAAAAGTAGTTCCAATAGATACACCTCTTTATGAAAATTTTAAAGGATTAGGATATTTTTCACCAATGTTGAAAGAGGGAAGTCTAACAGATGAGATAAAATTACAAAAAGGTGATATAGTTACATATAAAGGAAAATATGAAAAGGTTACGGACCCACTTACGAAAGAAGTAACTGTATATGTAGAAGTAGATACAAAAGATGGATTAAATGGGTATTTAAAGTTAGCAAGTGTAACTGCGATTTCATCTGAAAATACTAAAAGTGCTAAAAAAAGCAATGTTACACAAGTAACGACTGTAACATCAAGAGCAGGAAAAGAAGAGAAAAAAATAGGACAAGATAGTGAAGAATATGTGATTGCAATAGCTGCTGGTAGAAATAATGAAAGTGACTTAGGTGTGGTAAATGATGAAAAAAATCTAGTTGAAGAGGAATTGACAATTAAAGTTGCAGAAAAAGTAGAAAAGTTACTTGGAGAATATTCTAACATAAAAGTAATTCAAACAGGAAGTACATCAAGTAATCCTGATAAAGTGAAACCAGAAAATAGAGCTGAAAAAACGCGAAGAGCAAATCCTAATTTGTGCATACAAATATATTTTGGAGATGGAGATACTCCAGGGGTTGAGACAATATATAAAGAAGGAGATGATATTTCGCAACAACTTGCAGAAATATTATCAAATAATTTATCAACTTCAATGGGACTTGAAAACCTAGGGTCAGGATCAGATGCAGATAAATGTAAAAGTGATGATGGAAAAAGTGCTTCATTAAGTATTATAGAAAATGCAGCAATAACTGGATTTCCATCAGTAGTTGCGATTGGAGGAAATTTAAATAAAGATCCAGATGCAAGTGTTATTGCAAGTGATGGAGTAGATAAATATGCACAAGCTATTGTAAAAAGTATAGACGAATATTTTAAAGCTGACCATACAGGCCGTACGGCTACGGAAAATGAAAAAACAACATATAAGGATAGTGTTGAATCTAAAATTATAAATATGAAATATGTTACACCAGAAAAATTACAAGAATATATTAACAACAATAATTTTGACAAGGCCTTAAGTTCGTATACAATAGATGAAAATAGAAATTTAGTAATTGTTACTTGGAATAAAAAAGAAGATGGAACAATAGAGTTGAAAACCAACAATTCAATGAGTTTAAAGACTGCTTTATCTAAATATACAATGCCATATGAATATTTATTATATTTTTATATGGATACTGATTATGAGAAATTTTCAAATGATTTGGCAGATGAAGTAATTAAAAATTCAGAAATAGTTATTGCTGTACAAGATAATGTTACAACAACAGATAAAACAGAAATAATTGAACAAAAAACTGATGCTAGTGTAGATGAGTTTGATACAGATTGGGTGCAAACATCATCCAAAAATACTCAAACAGAGAGTGTTAGTACAAGTGTAAATTTAACATATGTAAGTACATGGTGTGTAAAAACTTATCAAGAGAACAGTTATAGCAAGGCGGTATTAGAACTAGGAAATGAAGATGAAAAGATTGTTTCAGTACCAGGTAAGGTAACTGAGACAAATAATACATCTCAATCGGCAGATGAAACAGTAGAAGGAAGTCCATTTACTGCAAAATATACAGTTAAAGAAAAAAATGATGAAGGAAAATTGGAAGATGTAGAAAAAACATATTCTTATAATATTTATAAACATCAGATAACTAAGACACATATGATTTATAATTCTTATGAAAAAGGTGAATACAAAACAGAAGGTAGAGAAAGTATATTTATAGATTTATATAATAAACATAGTATGAATGCTAGAGTTAGAACAGCTGGTTATTTATTTCAAATAATAGAAGACAATGAAAAAACAGCTAATTTATTAGATTTAACTAAATACCTGATTTATAAAGCAACTAATATACCTTGGGGCGTTTTACAGTTTGATTATGAAGGAGAATATTCTTTATCATCATTTTCAAAAACAAGTGGTATTTATGGTAATTCAATACAAGAAAAAGTATGGTTTGCAGTATTAGATGCAGGATATAGTAAAGAAGCTGCAGCAGGAGTTTTAGGAAATATAGAGGCTGAATCAGGATTTGACGCAAGTATTATTGAAGGTGGGAATGGAATAGGATTTGGACTTTGCCAATGGTCATATGGAAGAAGAACTCAGCTAGAACAGTATGCACAATCAAAGGGAAAAGAACCATCAGATATAAATACACAAATTGAATTTTTAATAGCAGAGATTACACCTGGAGGAGGAGCAAATGGATATGCTAATTATCAATTGGTAACTTATAATGGATATTCAGCAGAAGATTGGAGAAATGCCTCTTCACCAGAGGATGCAGCAGTTGCATTTTGTTGGTCTTTTGAGAGACCGGGAATTACAAGAATGTCTGTTAGAACAGAAGCTGCTAGAAAATATTATGATCAATTTAAGAATTTATCAAAACCAACTGGAAATGGAGATGTATTAAGTACATGTGAAGAAGTAATGAATGATATGATTAGAAGAAATGTACATTATTCATTAACTGATTTGACACATGGAGATATAGAAGCTGCAAGTAAATATCCAAATGCATGTTGTGCAACATATGTTTCTATTGTTTTATATAAATCAGGACTTTTAACTGAAAGCCAAATAAATGCATATAATTATAATTATACTGGTTCAGGAGGTGTGCCTGATATGCTACAAGCAGCAGGATGGCACCAAGTATCTCATAGTGAAATACAACCAGGAGATGTTATTAATGACTATGGAAATCATATACTTATATATGCAGGAGGGAATAAAGTATATGACCAAAATTGTGGAGTTGTTGGTTCAGATGGTACACCACCAATTGGTCGAGCTTATGATTGCTGGAGTTATTATAATGGAAACAGCAATGTTCAAGTATGGAGAGCACCATAATAAGTAATGAAAGGAAAGAGATTGTATGAATAAAATTAAAAAAAGTATGATAATATTAAGTATTATTATGACAATTTTAATTGTAGTAATTATTGTATTAATTTGTGTGTTAAAAGCAAATCAAAAAGAATTAAATAATGAAACACAAATAAGTGAGATTGAAAGACCAGATTATAAAGATAATGAAATCGAACAGTTTGAATATAGTACTATTAATGGTGCTGTAACTGCGTATATACAAACAGCAAACAAAAATAATTCTCTATATATGGAATTAAAACAACTTCAAGGAGAAGAAGAAACAAATAAACAAATGAATCAAAAAATAATAAATATGTTAAGTAAGACATATATACAGAACAATAATATAACAATTGATAATCTACAAGATTATATAACTCTAGAAAATGAACAATTGATGTTTGTTCCATTAAAAATTAAAATACTAACAGACGAAAATATAAAAACATATGTAGTAGAAGGTTTTACAGAGAATATTAAATACGAAAGCAAAGGAAAGAAGTGTTTTATTGTAAATGTTGATTATTCAAATCAAACCTATTCTATAGAGCCAACTAATAAACAATATGATGAAATAAAACAAGCTGATAAGATAACAAGTATTAGTAAAAATGAAGATAATGTATATATAAATAAAACAAGTAGCAGTGAAACAAAGGTAAAAGATTATATATTATTATATAAAAAATTAGTATTAGCAGAACCTGAAATTGCGTATAATTATATGGAAGAAGAATACAGAAATAAAAGATTTGGAAGTATAGAAAAATTTAAAGAATATATTGAAAATAATAGGGAAACAATAGAAAGAATTTCCGTAGAACAATATTTAACAGAAAATCATGATGATTATACTGAATATGTTGCAAAAGATCAATATAGTAATTTATATATTTTTGATGAAAAAAATGTACTAGACTTTACATTTAAACTAGATACATATACAATACCAACAGAAAAGTTCCAAAAAACTTATAATAGTGCAGATGATCAAAATAAAGTTGCTATGAACATAGATAAATGGATACAAATGTTAAATACAAGAGATTATGAAAATGCTTATAATGTTTTAAATGAAACTTTTAGAAATAATAATTGGAAAACAGAAAAAGAATTTGAAAAATATATAAAAGATAAATTACCTTTACATTATAAAGTGGAATATACAACATATTCTAATGAAAAGTCTACATATGCACAAACAATTAACTTAACTGATGTTACTGACGAAAATTCAGAAAAAATAACATTAAATATAATAATGCAATTAAAAGACAATTATGATTTTGTAATGTCATTTAGCATTGAAGAATAATATTTAATTTAATATTTTATAGAGATTAAAATTATTATAATTTTAGTCTCTATTTTTTAGAATGTGTTTTGAGTTTCCATAAAGTTTGCTAAATATAAGGATGTATGTTATAATATAAGTATAAAAAATAGAAAGGATCTTCTAGTATAGTATAGAAGAGAAGGGAAAAAGAAATGTTAGGCATAATTTTTAATTTTTTTCTTGCAGTAATGGGACTTATATTATTTGCCGCAGGAGTATTAAACATTAAAGAAGGTATCAAAAAAAGAAATTTTGGTAAGTCTTTTTGCGAAGGAGGAGGAATGTTATTTTTTGGCATTATTATTACATTAGCATGGATTAATACATTTTTTTAAACCTAAGACCAATAAAGATATAGATTTATATCTTTATTGGTTTTTTAAAATAAAAAGCAATTGTAGTTGAAAAAAATAATAATTTAGTATATAATTAATTATAATAGGTATTTAAGGAAGGAGAAAAATATTATGAAAAAGAAATGTTGTATAATAATATTATTATTCATAATATGTATATGCTGTATAGGCAATAAAGTTTATGCAAAAGCATTATCGGCTGAAGATTTTATTGATGGTGGAGAATATGTTTTTGATGATATGTCTTTAAATATAAATTCAGAAAATGCTGTAGGTTGGGTAAACGAATTTTTAAGAATAAAATATGATGCAAAGAATGAATCAGATGATGTCGGAAAGGATTTGGCAACAGTTTGTAATAATTTATTAAATAGAATTAATCCTAAAAATAAAAAATATGATGCTGATATATATAGCGCATTATATTCTCAAAAATCTAAGACAGATACATCAACTTTAATAGATGAAATAAATAATAAGGTGCTAGAGTTTAAAAATGCAGCAGAAAAAGCCGGCAAGAATAATATTGCAAATAAATTTAAAGTAGTTCAGGAAACAACAGGAGAACAAACTAAAAAAGATTCTGAAGAAAGAGATAAACAAGAAAAAGAAAATAATGATAAATTAACGGGACAAACCGATGATACAATTTACTCTAGACCAGAAAAGAAAGATCAAAAAGATGCAAGCTCTAATTTAGATGATATGATAAGTGATGCAGATAAGTTTATAGGAAATGGTAATTTGACATATAATGCAGATGATTTAAGTAATGTTTCGAATACAATATTTAATATTTTAGTAACCGTAGGAATTATTATAGCAGTACTAATGGGAGCAATATTAGGAATAAAATTAATGATTTCAGGAGTTGAAGAAAAAGCACAAGTAAAGAAACTTTTAATGCCATATGTAGTAGGATGTATAATAATATTTGGCGGATTTGGAATATGGAAATTAGTTGTAACGATATTACAAGGAGTTTAGGAAAAGGAGAAAATTATGAAATATATAAAAATATTTAAATTTATAATTGGAATAATGATGATTTTTCAAATAATTTTTAGCATTAATTTATTATATAGTAATAAAGCTTACGCAGTAAATGGGGTATCTTCACTTGGAAATCTTGATAAATATAATGGACGGAAATAATATAGGTTCTGAAAAATTAAAATCTAAAGCTGAAATAATTTTAGGGGTAATTCAAACTGTAGGAACAGTTCTTTCTGTTATAATATTAATGGTCATAGGTATAAAATATATGCTTGGAAGTGTTGAAGAAAAATCAGAATATAAGCAAACTTTATTTCCATATTTAATTGGGGCAGCATTAATATTTTCAGGAAGTACAATTCCTCAGATTATATACCAAATATCTAAGAATATTTAAAAATTGAAATATTGAATATATAAATATTAATATTTTATAGAGATTAAAATTATTATAATTTTAATCTTTATTTTTTTAAAAAAATTTTTGGTTTTCATAAAATTTGTAAAATATATTAATATGTGTTATAATATAAGTATAAAAAATAGAAAGGATCTTCTAGTATAGTATAGAAGAGAAGGTAAAAAGAAATGTTAGGCATAATTTTTAATGCAGCAATAGTAGTAATACTAGTTTTAGGTGCTTCAATGTTGATGGTGAAAGCTTTAATCTTCTTAGGAGTAGGAGCAGTAACTATAAAATGTGGAGTACAAAAACAAGAAGGAAAAATTTTAAAATTGCTTAAAGGAATAGGCTACATAGTTTTAGGTATTGCTATTCTGTTGGCAATAATGATGTTCTTTAACCTTTAATTAAGAAAAAATACAGATATAAATTTATATCTGTATTTTTTTTTATATAATATAAAAAAATAATAGAAATATATATTAGTTCTAAAAAGTATAAATTGATAATATTATTAAATTAGACAAGGAGGTAAAAAAATGAAAAGAAAAAAATTAATAGCAATTATAACATTATTTCTAATAATAATAATTACATTTTTTATATATAAAAATATAACTATAGAAAAAAATAAGGAAAATGAATATAAAGATTACACACCACAAGAAGAAATTTCAGATGAACAGAGTAGGCAAACTAAAATAATATTATTTTTTGAAAATATAGAGACAGGAGAATTAGAAACAGAAATTAGATTAATAGATGCAAATAAACTTATTAATAATCCAGAAAAAGAAATAATGAATTTATTAATAGCAGGACCTCAGAGTAGTAACTTAAAAAGAGTAATTCCTGAAGGAACCGTAGTATATGATATAAATGTAAAAGATAATTGTGCAGAAATTAATTTATCTGATCAATTCTTAGAATTTGGTGATGAAAAGAATAAATTAAAAATTATTAATAGTATAGTAAATACGCTAACTAATTTAAAAGAAATAAAATCAGTAAAATTTTTAATTAATGGTCAAATAAATAATAATTTTCAGGATACATATATAAAAATAAATAATTAAAAATAAAATAAATAAAAAATAAATAAAAAATAAATAAAAAATAATAAATAAAAAATAATAAATAAAAAATAATAAATAAAAAATAAATAAAAAATAATAAATAAAAAATAATAAATAAAAAATAAATAAAATAATAAAATAAATAATAAATAAAATTATTAAAATAATTATTTTAATAATTTTATTAATCTATAATATTTTAAATTATTGGTAAAATTATTTAAAAAATATTCAACATCATTTAATGATTGACAAGTATCTTTTTTTAATGTTTTAAAATTTAATTTCTTTTTTTGTGGTTTTTTATTATGAGGTTTTGGTGGTGGACATGGTGGAGGTGAAATATTCCTATAATTATTATAATATGATGGAGAAAGATAATCTTTATGATAATTATTTATAATAATCACCTTCTTTTATTTCTTTTTTATATTATATGAATAATTAATAAAATTTGTATTTAAAAAAATAAAAAAATATGATAAAATAAATAAAAAAGAAATGAGAGGAATAATAAATGGCAGGAAAATTATATATAATAGCAACACCAATAGGAAATTTAGAAGATATAACTTTAAGAGCATTAAAAATATTAAAAGAGGTAGATTTAATTGCAGCAGAAGATACAAGACAAACATTAAAACTATTAAATCATTTTGAAATATCAAAACCATTAATAAGTTATCATAGACATAATGAAGAAGTAAAAAGTAATATATTAATAGAAAAATTAAAAAATGAAAAAAATATTGCATTAGTTTCAGATGCTGGAACACCAGGGATTTGTGATCCAGGAGAAGAAGTTATAAAAAAAGCTATAGAAGAGAATATAGAAGTAATTCCAATACCAGGGGCTTGTGCTTTTGTAAATGCATTAATAGCATCAGGATTAAATACTAAAGAATTCATTTTTTTAGGTTTTTTACCATTAAATAAAAAATTAAGAAAAGAAAAATTAGATGAAATTAGTAAATCAGAAAAAACAATTATAATATATGAAGCTCCACATAAAATGAAAAATACTTTAATAGATTTAAAAGATATATTAGATAATAGAAAAATAGTGTTAGCGAGAGAATTAACTAAAATTCATGAAGAATTTATTAGAAAAAATATAAATGAATTATTAGAAAATATAGATAATTTAAAAGGTGAAATGATACTAATAATAGAAGGAAAAGAAAAAAGTGATAATAAGGAAAATGAATTAAATTTATTAACTTTAGAAGAACACTATAAATATTACGAAAATCAAGGTCTTAATAAAAAAGAAATAATAAAAAAAATTGCTAAAGATAGAAATGTTAATAAAAATGAAATATATATGAAATTTATATAAATAAAAAAAGAGAAAAATGAATTAAATTGCAACTTTTCCATTTTTCTCTTTTTATTATTCTTCTATATTATCAAGATTAGATAATTTTTGAGCACATTTTGAACAAACTAATTTATCTTTATAAGAAATTAGATTTTTTGAGTTTCCACAAAAGATACAGTTTGGCTCATATTTTTTTAGTATAATTGAAGATCCATCAACATAAATTTCGATAGGATCTTTTTCAGCTATATCAAATTTATTTCTAATTTCAATAGGTATAACAACTCTACCTAATTCGTCTACCTTTCTTACTATTCCTGTAGATTTCATATCTTGTCCTCCTTAAACAATTTAAATCAATTCAAGTATATGATAACATAGATATTGGATTTGGTCAATCATAAATTTCAAATTATTGTAAATTAATTTGTTATATTTTAGTAATTTGAAAAATATAAATGTATAAAAGGGGATTGAAATGTTAAATATATTATGGCCAATTTTCATTATTATATCTATAATTTATGCTATATTTTCTGGAAATTTACAAAATTTAAATAATTCTATTTTTGAATCGACTAATAATGCTGTAAATTTAACTTTAACATTAGTTGGAACAACATGTTTGTGGAGTGGAATTATGGAAGTAGCTTCTAGAAGTAATATAATTGAATATTTAAAAAAACTATTAGCACCAATTATAAAAGTCTTTTTTGGTGACTGTAAAATGGAAAAAAAATCTTATAATAATATTGTTATGAATATTATTGCTAATATTTTAGGATTAGGAAATGCTGCTACACCACTAGGTTTAAAAGCGATGGAAGAATTACAAAAAGAAAATGATGATAAAGAAAAATTAAGTGATAATATGATGATGTTAATTGTGTTAAATACTGCTTCATTACAAATTATTCCGACAACAGTAATTGCAATAAGGAGCTCTCTTGGGTCAGAAAATCCTTCAAAAATAATTTTTCCTGTTTGGATATCTACAGTATGTGCTGCTATTGTAGCAGTTGTATGTTGTAAAATTATTATAAAAATCACTTCAAATAAGTAAGAAAGGTAGTATATGAAGATTATTAATTATATTTCAATAATTGCAATGCCTATGGTTATTTTAATAATTATTTGTGAATCATTAAAAGAAAAAAAATCAGTTTTTGATATTTTCTTAAAAGGGGCTTTTGATGGAATAGAAATAAGTTTGAAAATATTTCCAACGTTAATAGGATTATTTGTTGCTATTGGTATGCTTAGAAGTTCTGGAATATTAAATGCTATAACTAATATAATTACGCCTATTTTAAGTTTAGTAAAGTTTCCAAGCGAAGTTGTATCTCTTGCTTTATTAAGACCAATTTCTGGTAGTGCTTCTATGGCTATTGCTACAGATATTATAAAAAATAGCGGAGTAGATTCTTTTATTGGAATTTTAGCTTCTATTATAATGGGGTCAACAGAAACAACATTATATACTATTGCTGTATATACAAGTTCAGTAAAGATAAAAAACACAAGAGGAATTTTGATTGCAGCTTTAGCGGCTGATTTGACTGGAATTATTGTTTCTTTTTTTATTTGTAAATTGATATTTTAATAATTAAATGTCGAAAGTTGTCGAACGATTTTTGTAAATTTTTTAGAAATAATGTTGACAATATAAATAAAATGATGTAACATAATGTCAATGAAAATTTAGTCAAGAAATTAATTCAAATTTTTATTAATAAGTTTTTAATCTTGTAAAGGGAATAATCAATTATGATTTCCCCCGAAATATAATAATTTAATCTATTTGACAAATATCATATAATAAAAAATTTAAAAAACTAAACAATAGATAGGCCCCCTAAACCTAATATTATTTTTGTGTCAAAATATTTATTATTCCCTTTACAAATATTATAAAGTAATTAATTTGCTAGGACAATCTCTACTAGCAACAGATAAGTTTATATTACTATTATTCGAAATTATTTCATCTATAACTGTTTGATAGGCTAATTCAGGAAAATTGCTTTCTTTACTTAAGTGACCTAACATTGCAGTTGCAAGATTCCCATTTTTCAATAAATAAGAAATAGTTTTTCCTGCCATGGTATTAGATAGATGTCCTGTATCACTGGCAATACGAGTTTTTAATTTGTATGGATAAGCACAACATCTTAAAACTTCAGTATCATAATTTGATTCTAATAATATAAATTTACTTCCTTCAATAGTATCAACTATGGATTTTGTCATATGACCAATATCTGTGGCAATACTAATTTGATTATTGTTATCTTTAGAGATATTAAATCCGCATGGGTTTGCTGCATCATGAGGTATACTAAAAGGAAGAATTTCTAAATCATTAATATTAAATCTTTCATTAGGATTAAAAAAATTAATATTTTTTTCTGACAATTTTTCTGTTTGAGTAGGCATTGCATCAAATGTTTCTTTAGTAGAAAAAACAGGAATATTAAATTTTTTTGAAAGCGTTCCAATTCCTTTTACATGGTCAGAATGTTCATGTGTTACTAAAATTGCATTAATAGAAGAGGGCTCTACTTCTATAGATTGCAATCCCTCTTCTATTTTTTTACAACTCATACCTGCATCAATTAAAATTTTAGTATTTTCAGTTTCTACAAATAAACTGTTACCACTACTACCACTATATAAACTACAAAAATTTAGCATATGTATTTCTTCTTTCTAATGTTATTCTCTAATTCTATCTATTTTAGCACCTAGGTTTCTGAATTTTTCTTCTATGTTTTCGTAACCTCTATCTATGTGCTCTAAATTGTATATTTCTGTTTTTCCTTCAGCAATAACTCCTGCAACTATTAAAGCAGCGCCTGCACGTAAATCAGATGAATATACAGGTGAACCATATAATTTTTCTACACCTTCAAAAAATGCAGTTTTTCCATCAGCTGTTATA
>CAKPHD010000001.1 GCA_934155625.1 uncultured Clostridia bacterium | reverse complement strand
TCAATATTGGCTTGGTATGAAACAAATGCTAGTGGAAGCTTAAAAGTTTACATTGGTAGTGACAATGAGATATTTGGTAATTATGACTCAAGTTTCTTATTTGCATATATCGGATATTCAGATAAAGCTACATCTGCAGAAACAATTAGTAATATTAGTTTATTAAATGTAGATAGTGTAACAAATATGAATTATATGTTTAGACAAACAGGTTATAATGCAATGACTAAACTAGATTTAGGAAGTAAGTTTGATACAAGTAATGTAACTAATATGTTTTCAATGTTTAGATTTACTGGAAATAACAAGATGACAACATTAAACTTAGGAACTAACTTTAATACAAATAATGTAACAGATATGAGTGAGATGTTTGCAGGAACAGGTTATACAGCAATGACAAGTTTAGATTTAGGAAGTAAATTCAATACAAGTAAAGTAACAAATATGAAGAATATGTTTAATAGCACAGGTTATACGGCAATGACAACATTGAATCTAGGAGGAAACTTTAATACAAGCAAAGTTACGGATATGAGTTATATGTTCCAAGAAACTGGATATGAAGCAATGACTACTTTAAATCTAGGAACTAACTTTGATACAAGTAAAGTTACTAAAATGCAAGCAATGTTTAATCAATGTGGAAGAAAAGCTTTAACTAGTCTAGATTTAGGAGACAAATTTGATACAAGTAATGTGACTAATATGGGATATATGTTTAATTGTACTGGTTCAGCTAATTTAACAAGTATTAACTTAGGAAATAAGTTTAATACAAGTAAAGTCACAGATATGAGTGCAATGTTCCATATGTTAGGATGGAATAAATTAACAAGTTTAGATTTAGGTGACCAATTCTATACAACAAATGTAGAGTATATGGATAGTATGTTCTATGATTGTGGAGGTTCGTTAATGACAACATTAGACTTAGGACCAGCATTTACTAAGATAGCAAATTCACATAATAACATGTTCAAGAGTACTGGAAAATCTGGTATAGCAGTTGTATATGCCTCAGAGCAAATCTACCTAGACAAAAACAACTTTAAACTAAACACAGATGCTACAGAATCAGCAATAGAATATTCAACAGGAACAATAAATCCAAAATACAGAACAGAATGGATAAAAGAAGCCTCAGCAATAGACACAACAAACAAAAATATAACAATCACATTAAGAGGTAGAACAAATGCAGAAGCAGGAGTTGACTTTACAAGCAATGTAGAAAGTTCGCTAACAGCAGACAATGTACATGTATACATTGATGGCGAAGAGGTAACGGACATTACGAAACAAGTTGCAGAAGCAACAAATACAACAAATGCAGTAACAAAAGCAAATGATGTATTACAAGTAATAACACTATCAGATTTAGAAGAAGCATTAAGACAACAAGGCAAAAACTATAAAGAATGGAGTGGTAACATTTCATTAAAAATAGACAAAAAGACATTAACAGATGCAACATATAAAAACCAAAACTTACAAGCAATAGACACAACAGGAGAAATGGTAGACATAGTAATAAAAGAAACTACAGAAATCGACAAAAACACAAATGGAACAATGTTCACAGATTACATTAAACCAGAATTTACATACGAATATTCAGATACAACAATAGATTATGACAAAAAGAATGTAACAGTAATATTTGATGTAACAGATAAATACTTCAAACAATCAACAGTATCACTAGACAATACAACAATAAAAGTTGATGGAGTAGAACCTGACTGGACAAAAGTAACAAGAACATTTAGCAAAAAGACATTAAGTGCAGACCAAACAGTCGGAGATATCATATATAAAGCAAATGGAGACATTTACACAACAGTAAATGGAGTAGAACAAAAAATAGGAGAAAGATATGAACTTAAACTAGATGGTTTAGAAACTCAAAATGGTGAGGGCTATAGTGGTAATGTAACTTTAGCCTTCCCTGAAGGGTTAATAACAGACAAATCTGGAAACAAGAGTCCAAATACAACAATAACAATTGGTGTAGATGACCCAGCAAATCATCCAGAACACAAAGATCCAGTAGTAGTCGATGTAGTAAATCCATTATGGAGCTATGGCACAAGTTCAATAAACAGAGTAAGAGATGGTGCAGAAGCTGACACAGTAGATGTTACAATAATCGGTAGTGATAAATACTACAACACAAATACATTAACAACAGACAAAATTAAAGTATATGTAGATGATAAGTTAGAATCATCAATAACAAAGAACTTAACACAAATAACAGATACAGCTACATTAAAACAATTAGCTACAAAACAAGGTTTAGCTGATGTAGATAATCTAAAATTTGTAGGTTATAAATTAACATTAGGAAACTTTGGAACAATAAATGGAGTTACAAAAGTTGTAATAGATGCAGGAACAATTCAAGATAATAGTGGAAACAAAAACTTAGAAACAACAATTCCAGTAGGAAATCCAGAATGGGTAGAAGCTGGTGATAGTAACACAAATCAAAAATATCCAGCATTTAGAGATAGCATAGTAGACTTCATTAAGCCGGTAATCAAATACACATATTCAGCAGTAGAAGGAGAAACAAATCCAACAATTGATTACGAAGCTAAAACATTGACAGTTAAATTTACTGTAACAGATAAATATATTAGACAAGATTCAATAATGAATGCAGATGGAACACTAAATGCAAATAATATAAGAATCAAAGTTGCAGGAACAGATTTAACAGAACAATTACACACAACAGTTACATCAAAAGCATTAGCAGATGGAACTGGAACAGAATACACATTTGTAGTTTCAAACTTTGAATTAGTATATAACGAAGCTGAAAAATATCAAGATTACAGTGGTGCAGTAGATTTTGTATTCTCTGCAGACAAAGTAGATGATACATCTGGAAATAAAAATAATGCAACAACAATTACATTAGATTATGATGATGGTGATGATACAGACAATCCAGTAATAGTCGATGTAATAGATCCATTAATAGAAAAAACAGATGATAATCTAAGTAAATTGAATGCAAGCAATTCAATTAACAGAGATATAGCAAACGAAACTGGTACTGTATCATTAAGAATTCAAGCTACAGATAAATACTTAGACAAAGGAACTCTACAAGATGCAGCAAATGTTGCTAAGATGAAAGTTAAAGTTGTAAAACCTGACGGAGAAACAGTATATCCAGATACAATAACAAAACAGGTTTCTCAAGTAAGCAAACAAGCAACATCAGTTACATATCAAATAACCTTAGGAAACTTTGGTGAAAATGAAGGTGTAACAAGCATAATTATTCCAGAAGGAGTAATTGTAGATAAATATGGAAATACAAATAAAGAAACTGAAGTTTTAGTAGGAAATACAACATGGGTTGAAGCAGGAGATACTAAAGGCGAATATACAGCATTTAAGAATAGTGTAGTAGACTTTACAAGACCTACTTGGGAATACTCTACAAGTAGTATTACAAGAAATAGAGATGCCCAGACAGGAACTGTAACAGTTAAGATACTTGGACGTGATAAATATTACTTAAAAGATACATTAACGGCTGATAGTATATTAGTATATGTAGACAATAGTAAAAATCCAAGCAAACCAATAACAACAATAACTAAAACATTAACAAAAATAACAAATACTGCAGAATTAGACGGTGCTGACACAGGATACACATTAACATTAGGAAATTTCGGTACATATGATGGAGCAGTAAAAATCTCAATTGCAGATAATACAATTAGAGATACTTCTGGAAACGGAAATAAAATAACAGAGATTTCTGTAGGAAATCCAAATTGGGTTGAAACTGACGTTGGCGATAATGCTGAAAATCCAAAATATACAGCATTTAGAAACAACATAGTAGACTTTATAAAACCAACAATTAAATACAAATATGCTGAAGGAGCTAATCCAGTAATAGACCAAGAAAATAAACAAGTAAGTATAACATTTGATGTAACAGATACAAACTTCTTAGAAAGTGACATATTATCTGCTGATGATATACAACAAATACTTGTTGATGATTATGATGTAACAGATACTATAACTAAAAAATTAACAAAAGCTGATATCACAGATGGTTCTGGAAATGGAATTAGATATACATTAACATTGTCTAACTTCGAAGCTAATAAAAATCTAGAAAACGAAATATTCAGAAGACATAGTGGTAAAATAGAATTTGTAATTGGAGCAGGAAAAGTAAAAGATACATCAGGAAATACGAACATTGAAACAAAAATAATAGTTGATAATGACAATGGTGATGACGCAAATAACTATATAAGAGTAGACTTTATTAAACCAAAATTATTCTATAAAGAGAAATTTATAAGTTATGCTAAGAGATATGCAACAGTAACAATTTCTGGTACTGATAGATACTATGATTTTAATACTAAGTTAACAGCAAATGATATTACTATTTACGAGCTAAATGGAAATGGACAATATGTACAAAGAACAGATTTACCAATTACAGTAACACCTGTTAAAACACAATATGGATATGATTTTGTTGTTAGATTAGATGAATTTGAAGAAGAATTTAAGCAACTTAAAATTAGTATTCCAGCTGAAAAGATTGGAGACTTAGACGGACATACAAATGATGCAACAGACATATTAGTAGATTTAGACAATAAAAAACCAGTTTGGAAATATATGAGTACAGATACTTCTCAATTCGAATCTGATGGAAAAATTAGTTTTAATGTTAAAGGTCAAGATAAATTCTTAGATTTAACAAAGAGTAATCTAGAATCATCAAATATTAAAATTTTAAGAGATGGAACTGATGTTACAAATGCAGATAATATAAAAGTTGATTATCTAAGTTCTGATGAAACTGAAATTTCTAAATCTTACAAGATTGATGTTTCAGGCTTAACAGAGATTGGAACATATTCATTAGTATTAGAAAAAGAAACTTTAGTTGATGAATTTAATAATAAGAGTGCAACAACTACAATAAGCTTCTCTAAATCTGCAATAAGTAGTAATACTGATAATTATACAAATGTTACATATCATGCAACACCTGATTTTGAACAAACACATCAAGCTTATGTTCATGAGTTAATGAGTGTAAACACAACAGGTACAAATGCAGAAAGCACAACATATAGAGCAAGCTCAATTGGAGAGATTTATAATAATGGAAATAACACATTATTTGCAGAACCATTTAAATATGAGGGTGGAAAACAATCAGCATATAGCTTTAAAGGTTGGGCAGTAGCTAATGAGAAAGGATTCTCAGCAGATAATGCTAAAGTTTATGGATTATATGAAGATATTCCAAATACAGTAACTCATCTAAATGCTGTATGGCAAGAGGCAACTGTAATCTTCGTATCTAAATCTGGTAATAACTCAAATGATGGTCAATCTCCTACAACACCAGTTAAAGACTTAAGCACAGCATACAGTAAATTAAATACTAATGGTACAGATGCAACTAACATAATTGTAATTATGGATAAAGTTGAATGGAACAGTAGTGATACATTAACTGGAAATGCTACAATTACAAGTTTATATGCAGGTGTTGATTATAGAAATGATGGAGCAGAATTACAAATTTCTTCTAATATGAATGTTAGTGGAGATATAATCTTTGATAATATTAAATTGTATTCATCTTCTACAACAGTTAGTGATGGTAGTGATTACTTAGCTGCAGGAAATTATTCAAATGTATTAGTTACAAATTATGGTGATGTAATCCTTGGAAGAGGAGTTTCTACACCAGATGGTAAATATACTTTTGGAGCTGTAGTTGGTGGAAACTATAAAGAAGAGACTACAAAAAATACAATCGGTCTTCATACTGTTATAGTAGAAGCTGGTAAATATAACAATATTATCGTCGGAAGTAGTTTAAATACACCATCTACTTCAAGAAAATATGTTACACATCAAGTTATAATTGGTACTATGAAAGAATCTGCAATTTCTAGAAACAGCAAAGTAACAATTACAGGTTACCTATCAATGGGTGAACTAGAAGACAGATGTTACCCATATAATCGTAATGGTTCACAAGATACTACTTTAGGTTATACAAGATATTATGCAATTACTAAGATGTACAGTGGTACATTTACTGGTGAGCATAAATTTACTAAAGCATCTGAAGATGCAAGTATTTACTTAAGATCAATTAATGGATTTGATGATGGTAAAGTTCAACTTGATATGTTTGGTGGAGATGTTACAGGAAATATCTATGGTGGTGCTAGAATGGCAACAACTAAAGATAAGAATGATGCAAATCAACCAGATGCTAATATATTGAACTTCTATGGTGGTCAAATTACAGGTAATGTATTTGGTCATGGTGATAATGATGCATCAGCAGGAAATTCAGTAATAACTCTTCAAGGTTGTGTTGGAATTACTGGAAATGTTTTCGGTGGTTCAAATGCTACAACAGTTGCTTCTGGTAAAGTAACAGGTAATACTAATATTACAGTTAATAGTGCAATAACAATAGATGGAAATATCTATGGTGGAAGCAATGGAGTAATAAATGGTATAACAGTAAATGTTAATACTGGTTTAATTACAGGTAATACAAATATCACTTTAAATGTCGGATTAGTTAAAGGAGATATATTCGGTGGAGGTTATAATTGTGGTGCTACGGGCAGAGCAAATATCAATATGAATAATGGACAAGTTACAGGAAGCATATATGGTGGAGCTTACCAGAACCAAGTTCAAACTGAAACAAATGTAAATATCTTTGGTGGAACTGTAAATGACGTTTATGGTGGAACTGTATTAACAACAGCATTCCAATTAAATGCTGATAATTCAGGTCAAAATACGAATATAGTGATAGGAAACAAAGATTTAAATACAACACCAACAGTTAATGGCTCTATATATGGTAGTGGTAAATATGATAGAGTAGGAACAGCGGAAATTAGATTGGTTAAATGTGCTACAACACCTACAGTTTATGGCGGTTCAGATAGTGCAGGTATGACTACTGCTACTAATATTTACTTAAATGATATGACTGCTAGTACAATATATGGTGGTTCAAATACTGATGGAACAATGACAACTGCTAATATTTACTTACAATCTGGTACAGTTACAGATGTTTATGGTGGTGGTTATGGTGGTACAACTACAACTGCTAATGTAAACTTAGAAGGAACTGCAACAGTTACAAGTATATTTGGTGGTTCAAATGCACAAGGAAGTGTTCAAACTTCTAATGTAGAATTAAAATCTGGAAATCTAACTAATGTTTATGGTGGTGGTAATTCAGCTTCAGTTGGAACAGCTAATGTTACATTAGATGGAATTACAATTGGTTCAATACATGGTGGTTCTAAAAATGCAGGAATGACTACAAATACAAATGTTGTATTAAATAGTGGAACAGTAAATAGTGTTTATGGTGCTGGTTATAATATTGGCGCAACAAATACTAAAGTAGCTCAAAATGGTGCAACAGTAACTAATATTTATGGTGGAAGTGAAGGAAATAATTCTTCAGAGACTACAAATTCTACTGTTAATATTAATAGTGCAACAGCTGAAAATGTTTATGGTGGAAATGCAGGTAAAGGTACTGTAAAATATGCAACTATAAATATTACAGGAGCATCTACAATAACTAGAAAACTATATGGTGGAGGATATCAATCTGATATCGGTAAATCAGGTTCAACAAGTTCTGCAGGTTCTGCAACAATTAATATTGCAGGAGGAACTATTAACAATGATGTTGTTGGTGGTTCAGAAAATGGAACAGTATATGGAACTACAAATATTAACATTGGTAAAGATGCAATAACAGATAATACACTAACAGCTGGAAATATCTCTATTGGAGGTAATATCTATGGTGCTGGTGATTCAACAAGTACAAATTACTCTACTAATACTGTACAAGGAGAAACACATATTACATTAGATAATGGAACAGATTCTCCAATATCATTTACTGGAAATATTTTTGGAGCTGGAAAAGGAACAAATTATGCTTCAACAGGTTCAAAAGATAATTCAACAGTTATGATAAAAGACTTTGGAAGTTCATCAGGTTCTTATAAGATGACATCTATTCAAAGAACAGGTAAAGTATCTATTCAAAATTCATATTTAGAATTAACAGGTGCTCAAGATGAATACAATTACTACAAGAAAACAAGTTATACTTTAAATAGAATTACAAATGGTTTAGCTTTAATTGATAATTCAACATTATATACTCAAAAAGGATTCAACATGGTTGGAGGATTCGAGAGTTTAGTAACTATAGATGGTTCAACTACAAAAGCTACGGCAACTATTGCTGATGGCAAAGTTACAAAAAATGTTGATAATAGATTATATACTTATGAAGGTGTAAACTTAATCTTTGCAAAACAAGAAGGCGAATTGGCCGATATGTCTAACCAAGATATTTGGGGAAATGTAAGCGGTATGGCATTCTTCGGAATGTACAGAACAAATCGTTCTACAGGAACTAAAGAGTATGATATATATGCACCAAATTATTCTGGAGCAGCTACAACTAACATGTTTGCAAATGGTACTTATATAGAAGGAAGACATAAATCAAAACATGATATTACAGTTGATGGATTCTATACAAATGTTGTTACTGGTTCAAGTGCAGTACCTCAAGTTATAGATGTTACAGACCATGGAACATATTATGATTGGATTATAGGAGCTGATATAGTAAATTACAATACATCATTAATTGCATCAACATATTCAACATATTCAATGGCAGACTTAGAACTTAACTTTAAACAATTTGTTGATAGTGTTTCTTACAATGAGACAACATTTACAGTTGATAGAGTAAGCACAAACGCATTTGATACAGGTACAAATTTAATAGATAAATTATCTGTACCAACATATAGCGAAAATGCTAATAATACTTTTGCATTAACAATGCAAACATCTAAATCTGGATGGATGAAATCTGGAACTACAAATATTTATACAAATTCTGATGGTTCATTTGATGGAGACACAGTTTATAGAACTGATAATTCTTCTGACCCAGGCTCAATAATCTTTAAGTTATTCAATTCAGTTAATGTTTCTGAGACTAAAGATTTAGGAAATATAAATATTGTATTAACAGGAAAAGCTAGAACAGGTGAAGATGCAAGTGTTGGAAATACATTTAAAGTTGTTATAGCAGTTAATATTCAATCTCTATACGAAGATTTGAATAAAACTAATAGTGCAAGCTATATTCCAAGATTTACAGATAGTACAAATACAGAGTTAAATTACACAACAGATAGTTCTGTAAATATGACATATGTATTATACAAAGCTGGACTTGGAGCACAATCAAATATTTATGCATCAGGTGATTACAGAGTATTATCAACATCTACACCATTACCTACAGGAACAAATATTACTGTAAGAGATTATGGTCAAGGTGATAATGTAAATAAAGTTTACCATTATCAAGTTGCTAGTGATACAGATTATGATGCAACAGATAATGCTTCTGGAAGTACAAGATATTTGTACAAATTATCTAAGTTCGTAGATATGGGTGGAACAAGCACAAGTAGTAAGTATTCAAATGATAATAGCAAATATTATCATACAGATTCAAGCGGAAGCGGATATGTATTAGAAAAATATGATGTTTCAATAGACTTCAGTAATTCTAATTTAAATACTGAAAAATTAGCTGAACAAACATATCTAGAATTAAGAAATTCATCAGGTGCAAGAAAATACAACAATGGTGATGAAGACAGAAAATATAACTTATATAATAAAAATGCAATAATGTCAGAATCAGTTGTTACAGATGATGGTAAAACATCATATTCAGTATTTGAAGACTTATCAATTCCATTTACATTTGATGGTTCTGTAATAGAACAAAATGCAACAGATGGTTCAAATATTAGAGATACAAAATATTATAACAAGAAGATTGGTATGGCAGTAGAAATTGTACATGAAAGTGGAGAGAGAGTAAAAGCTCCAGAATTACAAAATCTAAAACTTATAGATACGGCTGATTCATCAGTTTACTCTGCAGGAATAGATGGAGTAATAAGAATTCCACTTGCAGACGGATTATCTAGTATACATGATAAGTACACATTAACACTAAGTCAAAGCAATGTACCAGCTGGACAATACAAAGCTAAAATATATTTCTTCGCATCAAATGATGGAAGCTACTATAATGGCGAAGTATTACAAGAAAAAGAAATAAATATAACATTTATTAATAAAAATGTAAGTGCGGCTGGATTAGGAATAGACTCAGAACAAGGCAACACAATAGTAAATAAGGAAACTAAATTGAATCTAAATGGAGGAAAAGGAATTGACTATACAGTTAAAGTTGGAGAACCTTCAGAAGAAACAAATATAAGAGTTGAATTATATAAACGTGATGCTACTTATACAACTGCAGAAGACGGAACAAATAGTTATAATGGAATACATTATACTCAAGTAGATTTAAAAGATTATTTACAAAATATAAAAGGAACTGAGTGGAAAACTCCAGAAGAATATACAGGTCAAGATTTGGTAACTGCAGAAGGAAGCAAAGAATATATCATTATGGATAAAAAATCACATTCAGCATCAGATGATGGAGAAAACATAGAGACAATAGATTTTGCAAATGCTATAAAAGACGGTATAATTACAGGAGAATACAAGATAGTATTTAAGGCATATTATAATAACACATTAGTACAAACATTGAAGAAAACATTTATAGTTACGCCTTAATGGAACCGATGAGAACCGGTCCCAACGGTACCATATTTTTGGTACCGCAAAGAACCGGTCCCAACGGTACCACCAACGGTACCAGAAAGGATTAATTAACTAATGAATAAAACAAAAAGACATAGAAAATTAAATAAATTTAAAATTGCTATAGTAATATTTATTTTAATTATAATAGTGACATTATCAGTTTTTGGAAGATATGTTTATAATGGAATAAGAGAAGCTTATTTTACTTCAAGAAAGTTTTATTTTACCAGTAATTTATTGACACTTAACAATCCAACATATCAATATGAGGATTGGGGAGGTGTTGATACATATAATATAAGCTTTGATTTATATAGTTATGCTAATACTTTAAGCAGAATGGAGTATGATTTGGATTATTCAGTTTCTTGCGAAACTCCTGATGCTGATAAAGTAACTCTACGGTATTAATGCAGCTGATGGACTTACTTCTACAACTGGAGTTATATATGCTAAAATAGGAGATGTTGTAAATAATCTTAGTAAAGTTATGGTAATGGTTACTCCAAAAAGCCCAATTGAGAAAAATCAGACTATTAGAGTAAAGATTAAGGCTAGCACTAAGGTTCCTTATCAAAAAGAGATTTCTTGTGAGGTTGTTTTAAGGGTGCAACAGGAGACTGTTAATACTTATACTATAGATGATGTTGCAAATAGAAATTATGCTGTGCTAAAAGTTGTAAATGCACAAGATAGTGGAAATCCTGTAACTATAGAGTTTGATTCTGATGTAGTAAGAGTTGATTTAGCAGATGATTCTTATGTGAACAGGGTTGCAGGAAGTGAAGTAACAGATTCGAAAGGGTATGTAAAAAAATATACTTTTAATATGAATAAAGAGTCTACACAGTATATTAAATTTTATAAAGTTGATATGTCCAAAGATTATACTTATCCTTCCGGAGATGCGAATGCGGTTGTTAATGTGACAAACAAATAACTACTAGTTAAATATAAAAAATATTTATGGAACCTAATTTATGCAAGAAATAACTTGTGTTTTGAGGGTTCCAATAAATAGTAAAAATGTAAAAAAATTTCTTGTTAAAAACTATATAAAAACTATAGACTTTTAAAACAAGTTATGGTATAAAATATATTAGATAAAAAGGAGGAAAAAGATGAAAAAGGTAAGAAAAGGTAAAAAAATGTTAATTACATTTATTGCAATAATTATAGCAATTGTTGTTATTATTACTATTGTTGTAGTAAATAAAAATAAAAAAGGCAAAACAGAAGATTCTACTCAAGAGGAAGAACAAGTGGTTCCATTACCAGAAACAACTACAGAAAGTGGAATGGATGCACAAAAAATATATATGGAATATTTAAAAGATCAAGACAGAACAATGGTAACAATGAGAATAATTAATAATACTTCTAAAAAAGTTGCAGATGAAGAATTTAATGCTATATTAATTGATGGTGACGAAAATGTATTAGGACAAATGAGAACAGGAACAAATACAGATTTAGACGTTGGAGAAGAATGTGAAATTAGTGTAATCTACAAAGGAAATATGACAGCTACACAAAGAATAAAATTAGAACCAATACAAGAACAAGATCAAGGACAAGAGTAGTAAAAAACATAATAGACAAAAGAAAGGGAGAATAAATATGAAAAAAGCATTAGGTAGTATATTATTTGTGTTATATGCCATAATTGCAATTACAGTTACAGTATTGTTATTGTCATATAATGACTATAATAATAGTGAATTAGGAGGATATACTGTTTATATAGTAAAAGATGATTCATTAGAACCTGAATATAAACAAGGATCTATATTATTAATCAAAAAAACAAATGACAGAAATGTTAAAAGTGGAGATGAAATATTACTATATAAAGTAATTAATAGCCAACAATATGAAGTTGTAAGTAGAACTTTACAAGAAAAAACACAACAAGGAAGCCATATAATTTATGCTGTTGAAAATGAAGAAAGTTATGCAAATGACTATTTTATAGGAAAAACAAGTGATACAGTAGTTATAGAAGGATGGGGATATATTTTAAACTTATTAGAATCTAAATGGGGATACTTGTTCTGCGTAGTAATTGTTTCTTTATTACTATTCTTACAAGAAGTATTTGATTTAGTAATGGAAATTAAATATCTTGGAGATAAGAAAAAGAAACGTGAAAAAGAAGCTGTAGAAGTAGAATATGAAGATGATTCTGAAGACGAAGAAACAGAAGATGAAGAAGAGGTTCAAGAAGTAAAAGTTGTAAAAAAAGCTCCAGCAAAGAAAACTACAACAAAGAAAGCTCCTACATCAAAAACAGCAACTACAAAAAAAGCAAGTACAACTTCAAAAACATCAGCAAAAAAGACAACTGCAAAAAAGACAACAACTACAAAATCAGCAACTACAGCAAAGCCTAAAAAGGCTACAACAAAAACAACCAAAACAACAAAATCTGCAAAAGAGGAAAAATAAATGAAGAAATTATTAACAGTTTTAGTATTAATAATGTTAATTATATCTTTGTTCCAAATAGCAAATATGTATGCATTATACAAAGACCAACTACAAGGAGATTATACCAATTTATTAGGTGTATGGGCTATAAAAGTAAATGGAGTAGATATATCTAATGGTGGAGAAAATGCAACTTTTACAATGACAGAAGACAATTTAACATACATTGATTCTGCCCGTGTAAAAAGTCAAAAAGTAGCACCTGGAACACAAGCATATTTTGATATACTAATAGATCCAACAAATACAGATGTGTCTATTCTATATACACTTAATCTAAAATTAGATGATGTCAAAACTGCAAAAATGAATTTAGTTAAAGTAGAAAATTATTTCAAAAAAGATGGAGGAACAGAGCAAATTACTAATACAGAAATTAATACTGTATTGGCTGAACACCAACATCAAGCAGTAATTCCAATATCAAAAATAAATGACAAATATCTAAATTATGTCAGATTATATTTTGAGTGGGCAAATGTTGAAGAAAATAATGCAACAGATTCAGAATTGGGACAAACTGAAAATGCAAAAATATCTATACCTCTAGAGATAAACTTTAAGCAATATACAGGAGAAAGGATTGGCAATGAAGCATAATAAAGTATTTGAAGTTATAAAAAAAATTATAGTAAATTTAATAATATTTATATTAGGAATCATTGCCATTATTGCTATTTGGGGATTTATTCAATTAAATGTACAACACAAGCAATATATTGATATATTCGGCTATTCAGTACTTAGCACAGAAACTGGAAGTATGTCACCAACAATCGAAAAAGGTGATATTGTAATAATCAAAATAGGTGATGAAATAAAGGAAAATGATATTATAACATACCAAAAAGAAAATGTGTTAGTTACACATAGAATAGTAAATATAAATGGAGATACCATAATCGCAAAAGGTGACTTTAATAATACATATGATGAGCCTATAAAAAAAGATGAAGTTATTGGTAGAACCGTTTTTATTGTGAATAATGTTGAAATATGGAAAAAAGTATTTTCAGATGTACATGTAATAATACCAATTAGTATAACAGTTATTTTATTTATATTACTGGTTTCATACAAAGAGAAAACAGGTGATGAAAATGTTTGATAAAAAGAAAGTTAAAAAAAGTCTTTTAGTACTTTTATTAATAGCGATAATAATAATAGCAATAATTCTTATAAGAAGAACATTAGCTAAATATGAAACAACAGCAACATCAGATAAAGACCTAGATGTTGCGTTTTGGATAGTAAATGATGACTTTAAAACAGGAAAAATTGTAATAAAAGATGTATATCCATCAGATAATTCATTTGATTATACATTTTCTGTATCAAATTTTAAAAAAGAAGAAGATGGAAATATTAGTAAAAGAGCAGAAACTGATTTAGAATATGGAATTACACTTACAATGACAACTAATTTACCATTAGAATATCAAATTGTAAAAAATGGCCAAATTTTAAATGCTCAACAAGAAATAATTACAGATGATGATGGAACATATTATAAAAAGATATCATTAGATGAGAACCAAATGAAACAAGGAGTAGATGAAACTGATAGCTTTGTTATAAAAGTAAAATTTCCAAAAGAAAATTATTTATATGAAGAATATGCAGATATAATGGAATATATAAAATTAGACATAAATGCAAAACAAATTGTAGAATAGGTACCGCAAAGAACCGGTCCCCAAAGTACCAAAAAGGTACCGCAAAGAACCGGTCCCAGCGGTCCCATCGAAAGGGGCAGAAAATGAACAATTTAATGGATACATATTTGAATTTTACAGAGAAAAAAATAAAAAAATATATGAAAATTATATTTAACACAAATTATAATGAAGAATTAGTTAATGAATATTTAAAAACATATATAAATGCTAGATATTATAATATAAGAAATACAGACAAGCCAGCTAGGGCGTTTTATTTGAGAATATTAGATGAATTAGAATATAAAGAAGATATTTTAATGGAAAAATGTGAAGAAGAGTCTGAGACTTTAGATGAAAAGCAAGCTAAATTGAATTTAATTCACATTATTAAAGAAGTTTTTGGATATGTGTTATTTTTTGACAATGTAAGAAATATTGAAAATTTTAAGACAATTGATAGTTTACATGAAATTATCAAAAAAATCTTAGAATTAATAGAATCATATTATGAAGTAAAAAAGCCAAAAGACATAGAAGAACAGCTTTATAAAGAAGTAAAAAATGATATGATTGAAAAAGATGTGTATTTAGATAAATTTGATACAGATGAATTTTCATTAGAGTTTGAAAATACCGAGTTTAACGAAGAAATGTATTATGTTTATTTAAATCATAATATAAAAATGCCAATGCAATACAGTGATTCTGCAATAGAAAAGGTTTTTACTGAAGGAATAATTGCAGAAGATAAATTGCAAATTGAATATATATTATTAAGTACAGTTGCAATTAGAGATATTATTAATGGGAATTTTAAAGATACTTATATAGCTGAATTTGAAAGTTCTTTATTTAAAAAGAAACAGAAATTAAATGGAATTTTATCTTTAATTGGAAATCAAGCTTTACAAGAAAAAATTATTTTAAATATTACATATGCAGATTATATAAAAAATCAAAAAAGTGTGCTTGAATACATAAAAAAAGGTTATAATTTTGTAATTACATTAGATGACACTTTAAAGAGTGCAGATGATGTAGAAAAATTAAGGATGTTTAAATTAGTTATTGTACCAAATGATTTAAAATTGTACAAAGAAATCAAACGTGATGATGTAATTGTCGAAAGGATGAAATAAAATATGGAAACATACGGAAGATTTTTATTTGAGTTTTTACACCAATTCTTTTCAGGTTTTGGAGAGATATTTGGAGGACTATGGAAAGGTATTTTAAATATATTTAATGTACCAGAATATTATTTGATAATTCAAAATTATGCAAATGATTTTAAGATGTCAGAATGGTTTTTGACAGGATTGGCTATTATTTGTATGCTTGTAGTTATTGGAAGTATAGTTGGAATAATTGTATTTTTCTTAAAGAAACATATGAAATGGAGAAAGAAAATTATTGACCAAGAAGAATTATTAAAACAAATTGATACTTTAAATGATCAAGTGGAAGAGCTTGTAGATGAAAAATTAAAATTATTATCTATGAAGACTCCAGAATTAGGTGTTAATCCAAATGGAATAAGTACAGGTGCTGATAGAGCTGCATATGCTGCTGCTCAATCACAAGAAAATAATGAAGAACAAATTGACCCTAATAGCCAAAGCAGATTCTCTAAATTAACATTAATAGATCAAGAATATGCAAAATATAAGCAAAAAGATTATCACAATTCATTTACTTTACCAGAATTTTGTTATAAATTCAGAAATTTTGCTGCAAGTAAATTAAAATTGTATTATAGTGAAAAGATGATAAGATTATTCGTATCAGCTATAGCTTCAACAAAGCTAGTTATCCTACAGGGTATCTCTGGTACAGGTAAGACCTCTATATCACTTGCTTGGGGTAACTTTGTAAAACACCCATCTTGTGTAGCTTCAGTACAGCCCTCTTGGAGAGATAGAACAGATATATTTGGGTACTTAAACGAATTCACTAAAAAGTTTAACGAGACAGACTTCTTAGCATATTTATATGAAGCTGGATATACGGATGAAATATTTACAGTAATCCTAGACGAGATGAACTTAGCGCGTGTTGAGTACTATTTTGCAGAAATGTTATCAATCCTAGAAATGCACAGCACAAAGGATTGGAAGATTGAAGTTGTACAAAGCTCATGGCCAACAGACCCCAAAAAATTAATAAGAGGAAAATTACAAATTCCACCAAATGCTTGGTATATCGGAACAATCAACAACGACGACTCTACATTCATGGTAACAGATAAGGTATACGATAGAGCTATGCCTATAGATATCAACGAAAAGGGTATTGCATTTGAGCCAGATGATGTTGATGCACTTGATGTAAATTATTCATACTTAAATGGATTATTCGAAAAAGCTATGGTAGATTATGCAATTTCACCAGCTACTTTAAAGAAAATTGATGACATGGATAACTATACAATTAAGCACTTCAGAGTTGCTTTTGGTAACCGTATTGTAAAACATATGAGAAAATTCGTACCTGTTTATGTAGCTTGTGGTGGAGACGAAACAGAAGCTGTAGATTATTTCATGGCTAAAAAAGTTTTAAGAAAATTTGAAGGATTAAACTTAGCTTTAATTAGAGATGAAATTGATGGATACATAGACTTCTTGGATAAAAACTTTGGAAAAGGCAAAATGGCAGAATGTATAGAATTTTTATTAAGATTGAAAAAAATGTCATAAAATAAAAGCTTGTAGAAAGGATATAAAAAATGGACTTAGATGTAATAAAACTTGCGAATATGGAAACTGGACAATCATCACAGGAATTTCTTAATAAAGTTGATTCAAAGTTAATGGTGGATGTTAATAAAAATCAAATAGTAGAGAATGATGAATGGATAGAGATGGTTGAGTTTTCACTTCCTCATATAGAGAAAGCTCTAACAAAAGAGATAAAAAACATTATTACAGAAGAAGAAATAATAAAAATTGAGTTAATTAAAAAAGTAACAGTAGAAAGTGTAAAAAATTTATCTAAAAATGTAAACTATGTTGATAGATTTAACCAACAAACAGGTGAGGTAATACCTAAAAAAATATTAAATGCGTATAAAGAAGAAACTTTTATTACATATGAGAACCGTTTTTTATACAGTCTTATAAAATTAATAGAAGACTATATGTATTTACGTGAAAAAGGTCAACAAACAGATTATAAAGGAAAAAATCAACAAAAAGCTAATTATCAGGCTGAAATAAAATATAAAAAAGAAAAAATTAAAGTTAATTTTAATTATGATGCAGAGATGCCTACAAGTGTTAGAAAATCAGTAGGAACAGCACAAAGAATTCAAGATATTAAAAAGAAATTAAAAGATTTAAAAACAACTCCAGTATATCAATTACTCGATTCAAAAAGGGTTACACTTGTAAAATCTCCAATAAAAATGACAAATGTATTACTTAAAAACGTACATTTTCAATATGCACTTAAATTGTGGAATTATTTAAGTGACCAGATGGAAATTAAAGATAAAGCTGTAAAAGCAAATAAAGAATATGAAGAAAAAGGAATTGCAAAAAAACTAGTTGATGAAAATATCTATTTAATGCACTTAATATTTAAGAATAATAATGTTGCAGAAAAGTTAAAAGGACAAAGAAAAAGTGCGGTAGAAGATAATAAAGCAAGGAAAGAATTAACAGATAATTTAATAGAAAAAATAATTGAGCTTAATCCAGATTTATCTGATAAAGATTTAAAACAGATGATAGCAGATAAGCTTATAGTTATGAAAACTAGAAAATTAATATCTTTAAAACCAATAGAAGATAGATTTAAAGATAGAATTGATAAATATATGTTACAGGCAAAAGAAGTGAGGTTAAAATAAAAATGGAAAACAAAAGAGAAGAAAACGAGCAAAAAGAAGCAAAAAGTACGTTAAAAAAAAATCGTTCATTACACATAATTAAAAGTATTATATCAAGAATAATAACAATTATAATAATTTTGATTTGTATAATAATAGTTGTACAAAAAGTAACAAATAATAAAGAATCATTTTTTGGATATAGAATATTCAGAGTTCAAACAGGAAGTATGATTCCCAAATATAATGTTGGAGATGTTATCTTAGTAAAAGAAAAAGATATTAACCAAATAAAAGTTGGAGATGATGTAACATATCATGGTGAGGCTAGTTCTGTAAAAGGTTTACTTATAACCCACAGAGTCATTGATATTGAAGAAATAGATGGTCAAAAAGCATTCCATACAAAAGGTATTGCGAATAATTTGGAAGACCCTGTTGTATATGGAGGTCAAATTAATGGTGTAGTTCAAACCAAATTATATATTTTATCTTTAATTTGTATGCTACTAAATAATAAATATGTATTTTACTTTTGTGGAATATTGCCATTAACTATATACCTAGGATTTAGAATATTTAAAGGGAGACATATGAATGAAGAAAAAGAATAAGTTGAGAATTTTACAAGTTTTATGTATTATCTCATTATTGATTACATTTATATCAATACAAAGAACATATGCGAGATATTTTGAAAAAGTTGATACAACTTATGATACACATATTAAAAGATGGTTAATTAAAGTAAATGACCATGTAATACATGAGGAATCAACACTTAGTGAAGTTGTTCAACCAGTTATTGTTGAAGATGAAAATATGAACAACAACAATACTTTAGTTCCAGGCAGAACTGGATATTTTGACTTAGTAATTGATTATACATATGTAGATTTAGCATTTGAATATGACTTTTCTATAGAACAATTAAATAATACTAAATTGGCAGATTTTGAGGTATATGGATATGAAATTGTGGATGGCGATAAATCTACAGTAACAGAAACTAAAGAAATTAAAGGAGTAATAGATCCAACAACAGAACTAAATAGTTCAGGTGAAAAAAAGCGTGAAGTAAAAGTTCTATTTAGATGGAATGATGGTGAAGGTAGCACTATGAACAATAAGGCTGATACAGAGTTCAAAGGTGAAGCTAGTACAGACGAAAAAGAGTTGCATACACTTTTAAATTACAGGGCAACTTTAAACTTTAAACAATATATAAATCAATAAAATGAGGGGTGAGTTTTTTGGAAATAAAAAATATTAAAACATCAAAATTAGAAAATAAAGAATTACTTGATGTACAAAAACAAATAGAAAGTTTTCTAAAATTTTTAAATACTGAATATGATACTGTCAAAAAATTAGAGGAGGAAAATTCATGAAAGAATTAGTAGAAAATGTAGAAAAACAAATAGCAACAGATAAAGAAGTTATTTCAGTTCTACCAAGGAATGGAATAAAAGCAATAAAATCTTTATTAGAAACTATAAAAGATATGACAGATAAATATGAAGCAGCAAATACAGCTTTATTAAAAGAAATTGAAACTAGATATGACGAACTTACTGCAGTTGAAGAAAACAAAGAAATTCCTCAAATAGAGACAGAAATTTTAAAATATGATGTTGCTGTAAAAAATACAGATACTCGTTCTTCATTTGAGAAAATGGGACTTGATAAAATAATCTACAATGTAAATGGATATTATAAAAGTAATTTGGAAAGATTAAATACTGAATTAATAGAATGTGTTAAAAAGTTTGAGGCTGTGGGAATTAGATTATCAGAAGAGGATTTTAATATAAGTGAATATTCAAAAAAATATATGGTTATTTTATTACAAGAAGCACAAAATGGAAACATAAATTCAGAGTTAATAAAAAACACATTTGAAAAAGTATATTGGGAATGTTCAGATGTAGTTGCTCATTTATATGCAAATATCAGATATATTTATGATAAATATGAAAGCGAAATTGATAAATTTTATGAAAGTAAATCAGAGGAAATATTAAAAGAATTTAAGTCAACTTCAGAGGGAGTTGAAGAAAAGAAATCTGAATTAATTAAAAAGAAAAATTCTATTGAAGCTACAGATAATAAAATCATTCTTGATAAATTTTATACAGGTGCTTTTAATATAAATGATTATAAAGGCGATAATTATCAGAAAATGTATTTTGAATTAATTTCTAAAAACATTTCTGATTTATCAGAATCTGAAAAGGCAGAAATGGACGAAAATATTAGAAAATTAAATGATAATTTAGATGAATATTCAACATATTCTGAATATAGATTTCTAGTTGAAGAAATATTGCAAATAAAAGAAGAAGAACTTAAAAAGATTGAAGAAAATAAAAGTAAAAAAGTGAAAAAAACAGATTATGATTTAACTAAAGAAAATATTAAAAAATTGAAATCTGATATATTTAAATTAAATGCAAAAATTAACAAACCTAAAAAAGGATTATTTGGTAGAAAAAATTCAAATATAAAGAAAGATACTGCAACTATATTACAAAGAAATAATTTAATTTTAGAGTTGAAAAAAGCATATATGCAATTAGATGATGAAATTTTAAGACAAAGAATTGTTAAAAATATAGATGATACATCCTCTTTATTAGATGTATTAAAACTAGCAAGTAATCATTATTGGTTTATGGCAAAAGCTATGATTAAAAAGAATGAAGAAATTACAGATAAAGAAATTGGAGAAACTGCTAAGAAAATTAGAGATTTTATTAATTTTTCTGATTTTACAGTAATCAATTATATAAAAATAAGTGATACCAAAGAATTGGCAGTTATAATAAAAGACAAATATAAATTGTTTGGAATGCAAGTTTCAAAAGAGAATTTTCAAGAGGATAATATAGAAGATTTGATAAAAAAGGTTAAAATTGTTAATAATTACAACAATATTCAAAAAAGCAAATTTTCTATAGAAGATTTAGAATATATTACATCTGTAAAAGAGATGCTAAAAAAATAATGCAAAAGAAAATAGTATAAGGTGAGAGCAAAATTGGAATATGATGTAGATAAAATTTCTAATAAAATAAAAAATAAAAAGATGACAAAAAAAGTTTTTAAGTGTATAATACTGGTTAGTTTAATAATACTTTTTATAATTAATCTAATATTATCTTTTGAAGAAGATACTCATGTTTTAGGAATTTATATGTTTAATATAGTTTCAGAAAGTATGGAGCCAACATTTTATAAAGATGATTTAGCAATTGTTCAAAAAAGTAAATTAGACGAATTGAAAAAGGGCGAAATTATAACTTTTAAACAAGGTGATAGAGTAATTTCTCATAGAATATTTGAAATTACTAAAGAAAATGAAAATTTGAAATTTATTACAAAAGGAGATAATAATGATGTACAAGATAAAGATCCTGTAGAATTTAAAAATGTCTATGGAAAAGTCTTATTTACAATTCCAAAACTCGGAAAAGTAGTGCATTATATACAGAATTTAAGAGGATTTATAAATATATTGATTTTTGTAATAATTTTATATGTATTAGTTAGTCTAAAAGATAAACAGAAAAATACTAGAAAAATAAAAAGAAAAAAATATGAGCTAAAGAAACTGAGAGATAATTACAATGTGTAGAAGAGGGAAAAGATTATGTGGGGGAATATTAAGCCAAAGAGTAATAAAAAAGGAATAATAAAAATAATACTCAAGATATTATATCAAATACTTGTTATATTGTGCTTGATAGTTGCTGCAGTAATAATAATGCAAAAAGTTACAGCTAATAATAAATCAATTGCCGGATATAGGATGTTCAGGGTAATTACAGGAAGTATGGAGCCGGAATATGATGTTGGAGAAGTTGTTATTAGTAAAGAGACTGATCCTAAAAAAATAAAAGTTGGAGATGATATAGTATATCTTGGAAAATATGGTGATTATAATGGAAAGATAATCATGCATAGTGTTGTTGGAATTGATACTGATGCAAATGGAAATTTGAATTTTCATGCCAAAGGTTTGCATAGCAGTAGTGTAGAAGATCCTCAAATTAAGGCAGACCAAATATATGGTGTTGTAAAGTATCAATCAGATATTTTAACTATTTTATATAAATTAGCAACTAATATATATTCTGTATTTGTTATCATTATTGTATTATCTTTAAATGTGTTTATTGCATTTAGAAGTCCAAGAAAAAAGAAGAAAATTCAAAAATTGAATGAAGCTAGTAAGTATATAGATTATGATGAGGACGAAGATGAGATTGAAGCCGAAGATGAAGATAATGATGATGAAGAAGATGATGATGACGAATACGAATACGAAGAAGACGAAGAAATAGAAGACGATGATGATACAGAGGAAGAATAAGATTATTATTGACAAAAGATAGAATGGAGGGTTTATGAATATATTACGTGAATTCAGACGAGCGAAAAAGCGAAGTGTTGCGTCTAGGGTTAGATTAGTAATGATATTTTCTGTAATATTAATAGTAAATACCTATGCATGGTTTAATATAAACGAAGCAGTAAAATTAAATGGCTTAGAAGCTGATATAACACCGTGGGATGTTACATATTATGTTGAGGATAAAGAAGTTTTAGATGAAGATTACACTTTTACAATTGATGAATTATACCCAGGAATGCCAAATAGAGAAGATACAGTACACATACGTAATTTAAGCACAACAAGTTCAAAAATTGAGTGTGAAATAACTTCTGTTAAAGTATTTGGAAAAGAAGTGTTAGATCAGTTAAAAGAAGACGGAGGAATCCAAACTAATGGTAACACAGTTAATTTGTTTGCAGATGATACTGTTTATCCATTTAATGTTAGTTATACATACGATAAAACAAGAATTGATGGGGAATATGTAGATGATACAACAACTCCAGATGCTTTAGCTACTGTTAAATTTAATGTAAGCTGGAAATATCAAGGAACAGGAAATGATGACGAAAATCTAGCTAAAGATATATTAGATACAAAATTTGGTAAAGATGCTTACCAATTTTATAAAGATGAAGAAAATGATTCTTCTAAAGCAATAGAAATTGTTGTAAAAATAACAAGTTCAATAATACGAAAAAATAAGTAAATATTGAAAAAATAGAACTAGAAGAATTGTAATAAAAATGTAATATAAATGTAATATAAATTTTATTGACTTTGAAATGGAGATTGAGTATACTAATAATAGAAATTGTTGAAAAAAAATTTTTTTTGAAGGACCAGGTGAGATTATGGCGAATGATACAACAAAAAACGAACCAACACTTGAAGAACAAATTGATGCAACAACAGCCGGTCAAAAACTAGAAGAAAAGGCAAAAAAAGAAAAACGAAAAAAGACTAGGCAAGTAGTTTTTAGAGTATTGCTTGGAATAATAGTATTATTTATGATAAATATATATATTATTTTATCAATGTTCTATAGAGGCGAAAATTTTACAGTAACACTTGACAGTGAATATGGACGAGAGAGTGGATTGGTAATATATGAAGATCAAGCTAATAAATATACTAGAACATTCCTAAGATCAAAAGATATAGACTTTTTTACTGATATATCTGTTAACTGGTTACCAGAAAATATTGACAATGAAGGTGATGGTTCACATAATGGCAGAAACTACATAGCTTATACATTCTATGCAGAAAATATGGGACAAGATACTATAAATTATTGGACAACCATAAAGATAGATGATGTAGTAAAAAATGTAGATGAAGCAATTAGAGTTATGGTCTTTAAAAATGGTGAAAAAGTTATTTATGCAAAAAACAACAGAGAAACAGGACAGCCTGAGCCAGATACAGTGTCATTCAAGGATGATGATACTGTTATGCTAGACTTCTCAGAAAACTTTAAAGTAGGTGACATTGATAAATGGACTGTTGTTGTTTGGATAGAGGGAGATGATCCAGAATGCAAAGATGATTTGATTGGTGGAGAAATAAAAATGCATATGACTCTTACTGAAGAACATATATTACAAGAAAATGATACTTCACAAAACAGAAGATAAAATTATGTGCAATTAGAATAGGCACGAAAGATTAAATATGTTTATAAAATTTACAAATATAAAGAAAATAAAAGAAAAGGAAGGAAGAAAAAAATGAGAGAAAAAAATCAAAAAGACTCAAGAAAAAGATTAAATGCTCTAATTTTATTAGTAGCATTCACAGCTATCTTATTGATAGTATCAACATATGCGTGGTTCTCTACGCAGAAAAACGTAACATTAAGTGGACTAGATGGTAAAGTAAATGTAGCAGAAGGTCTACAAGTATCATTAGACGGAAAGAACTGGGCAAACGAAATTGATTTGTCAGACACAGGAATGGAATCATATTTTGCAACAGAAAATGTTGGAAAACAAGATGCTGACAAATTATCTTTAAAGAAACCATATGCTGGACGTGAAAATGCAGTTCCAAGTGAATTATTACCAGTTTCAACAACAGCACAAGAGACAGAAGGTATAGGATTACAAGACTTTAATATGTACAGAGGAACAAACACATCAGGTATAAAATTAACTGGTATTAAGAATATTGCTACAGATGCAGATATAACAATAAATGATAAAGGATATTTCGCTATTGATTTATTCTTAATGAACTCTACAGCTGCATCAGCTATTACAGCAGGAACTAGAGACAATCTTAGACTAGAACCCAATTCAAGTATTGATTTAAAAACAAAATCAAAAGAATCAACAGGTGTTCAAAACTCATTCAGAGTAGCTTTTGCATTATTTGATGATACTTCAGCAGTAGATGTTGGTGCTACAGATTCAAGCCAACAAGCAATTTTAAATGCAGTATCAGGAAAGAACATAACAGATGCTACTATATGGGAGCCAAATGCTAGTGGTGCAGAAGAAAAAACAGAGCAAACTGTAACAAAATATGCTGCACACGTTGATTACATAGTAACAAATAATAACAGATTATCATTTGATGCTGCAACAGGAAATACAGCTCCAACAGGAATTACAAATGGAAAATTTGCTGCTGATACAGCATTACCAACATATGCTTTAACATCAAAATCACTTACTGCAAAAGAACTAAAAGATACAGATGGAAGAACTGATTTAGTAGGAAGTATCAAAGATATTTATGATTGTAAATCAGCAACAACAACTGTAAATGGATTAACAAAACAAAATACAGTTCAAACAACTAATGCAGGAGTTGAAAATGTAACTGATTTAAAAAGTGCTAAAGATGGTACTTCTAATTTCTCTATAGCACCTGGTAAATATGTAAAAATGAGAATGTATGTATGGCTAGAAGGACAAGACGTTGACTGTATTAACTACGCTTCACTTGGTGGAGGTATGACAATTAACGTAGGACTAAGCAAAGCTGGTACTGATAATAATTAATTAGATATAAAAAACCGACAAATTTATTTGCCGGTTTTTTTATAGTATAATGAGGGATTTTTGGGACCGGTTCTTTGCGGTACCTTTTTGGAAAGTTTTTTATCTGTATAAAAAAGTCAAAATTTGTCGAAAAAATTTTCTTGACAATAGCTAAATGAGAATGTATAATGTAGACAGATTTTTTATGATATTTTTATTTTATATTCAAATATTTATTGTTTTTTCAATATGAGGTTTTACATCATAATAATTAAATCTATTTTTAGATTGAATCAAAATTTTAAGGAGGTTAATAATATGGTTGACAATGATCAAATACTAGAACAAGTATTACAACTAGGACAAGCATTAAATACATTTCAATTACAAACAACAGCTTCTTTTAATGAGTTAAGAGCTGAGATAAAAGAAAATAAGAGAGAAATACAAAAGAGTAGAGAAATTGAGAATGCTCATTGGGAGGAAAACAAAAGACTATGGGCAGAGAATACCAAGCGTTGGGAGGAGAACAACAAACGTTGGGAGGAAAATGACAAACGTTGGGAGGAGAACGACAAACGTTGGGAGGAAAATGACAAACGTTGGGAACGAAACGAAAAGTGCTGGGAAAAATACGAAAAAGATAGAAAAAATGACCATAATGAACTACTTGATATATTAACACAATTTGATCTTACAATATCTAAAAAATTAGGAGATCCAAATGTAGGAAAAATGCAAAATATAATTGATATATCAAAGATAAAAAGATAACATAATGTTGTCAACTTGACAACATTTTTAGAATCTGTTATAATCTATATCAGGTTGCCAAAAGGGCAAAGAAGAGATTTTATTTTAATGTATTAAAGAGAGAGAAAAAGCGAATAATTAAAAGAGCGGAAAATAGAAAAAGTTTAAATTGCATGAATATAAAAAAGTTCATGTGTATTAGTGGACTTTCTATTAGTGATGTACGTAAAATGAAATTTAATAAACTTATAAGATATAGAAAGGAGAAAATTTAGATTATGACAGAGGAAAACAATGCTTTAAAAGAGAAAGAGCAAGTAAAAAAAGCAAAAAATGTTTCAAAAACATCAGAAAAAAGAAAAAGCACAACTAGAAAAAACACAGCAAGAAAGAATTATAATAAGAAAGAAGAAAAAGATTTAAAAGAAGTAAAAATCGAAGAAAAAACAGAAAAGAAAAAAGAAACAAAAACAAGAAGTACAAGAAGAACCAAAAAACAAGACATATTCAAAAAATCAAAACTAAAAATAATCCCATTAGGAGGATTACATGAAATCGGAAAAAATATAACAGTATTTGAATATGAAGACGAAATAATAATAGTAGATTGTGGTATTTCATTCCCAGAAGATGATATGCTAGGAGTAGACTTAGTAATACCAGATGTAACATACTTAGTAAAAAATCAAGAGAAAATAAAAGGAATGGTTATAACACATGGGCATGAGGATCATATAGGAGGAATTCCATATTTCTTAAAACAAATAAATGTACCAATATATGCAACTAGATTAACTGCAGGGTTAATTAGCAATAAATTAGAAGAACATAAATTATTAAGAAGTACAGAAATGCACATAGTAAATCAAGGAGATACAATAAAACTTGGTAAAAACTTTAAAGTAGAATTTATTAGAAGTTCACACAGTATTCCAGATTCAGTAATGTTAGCAATAACTACACCAGCTGGAACTGTATTACACACAGGAGACTTTAAAGTAGATTATACACCAATAGATGGACAAATTATGGACTTTGGCAGAATTGCAGAATTAGGACAACAAGGAGTCTTAGCATTAATGGCAGATAGCACGAATGCTGAAAGAAGAGGATTTACAATGTCAGAAAGTTCTGTTGGAGAAGTATTTGAAAAACTATTTCTAAATTGTACCAAAAGAATAGTTGTAGCAACATTTGCTTCAAATGTACACAGAATTCAACAAATTGTAAACTCAGCAGTAAAATATGGAAGAAAAATAGCTGTATGTGGTAGAAGTATGATAAACATGATATCAACAGCAGTTGAACTTGGATATATAGACTGCCCAGAAAACTTATTTATAGATATAGATATGATTGGAAGTTATACAGATGACCAACTTGTAATTATTACAACAGGAAGCCAAGGTGAACCTATGTCAGCATTAACAAGAATGGCTGCAGGAGACCATAGAAAGGTAAAAATTACACCAAATGACCTAATTATAATATCAGCAACACCAATACCTGGAAACGAAAAATATGTTTCTAAAGTAATTGATGATTTAATGCAATTAGGTGCAGAAGTTGTATATAGTGCATTAGCAGATGTTCACGTTTCTGGACATGCTTGCCAAGAAGAGCAAAAATTAATATTAGCTTTAGCTAAACCAAAATATTTTATACCGGTTCATGGTGAATACAGACAATTAAGAGCTCATCAAGAAACAGCGGAATTAATGGGAATAGATAAAGATAATATATTCATGCTAACAAATGGTAGAGTACTAGAAATGAACGAAGAAGAAGCAAAATTCAATGGTTCTGTGCCAAGTGGAAGAGTATTAGTAGATGGATTAGGTGTTGGAGATGTTGGAAACATAGTTTTAAGAGATAGACAACATCTTGCACAAGATGGACTTATAGTTATTGTATTAACAATGGATTCTCAAACAGGAGAAGTTGTTGCAGGTCCAGATGTAATTTCTAGAGGATTTGTATATGTTAGAGAATCAGAAAACTTAATGGATGATGTAAAGAGTGTTGTAAGACACGAAGTTGCTAAGTGCGAAGAAAGAGGAGTTCGTGATTGGTCAACAATAAAATCAACTGTTAAAGAAAATTTACGTGATTACTTATTTATTAAAACAAAGAGAAATCCAATGATTATACCAATTATAATGGAAGTATAGAAAAATAAAATGGGCTAAAACTAAATGTCCCACAAGGAGGAGAAAATGGATTACAAAGATTTAGCAAATTTAATCTTTCCGGATGCGAAAGAAATATCATATTATGAAGAAAAATACCCAGAAAGAAACTTACCAGAAGGAGCAATAGTAACAAGATTTGCTCCTAGTCCAACTGGGTTTGTACATATAGGAGGTCTATATCAAGCATTAGTAGCAAGAACTGTTGCAGAAAAGACAGGAGGAGTATTCTTTTTAAGAGTTGAAGATACAGACCAAAAAAGAGAAGTAGAAAATGGAGTAACTGGAATAGTAAATTCATTAAAAGACTTTGATATGGCACCAGATGAAGGAATGATTTCAGATACAGAAGAAATAGGAAATTACGGACCATATAAACAAAGTTTAAGAAAAGAAATATATCAAGCATATGCTAAATATATGTTAGAACAAGGAAAAGCATATCCATGTTTCTGTACACCAGAAGACCTAGAAGAAATAAGAAATAAACAAGAAACAGCAAAATTAAGAACAGGATATTATGGTGCTTGGGCAAAATGCAGAAATTTATCTGTTGAAGAAATGGCAGAAAAAATCAAAGCAGGAGAACCATATATAATCAGATTTAAATCACCAGGAAGAGAAGACAGAAAAATCAAGCATAAAGATGTTATAAAAGGAAATGTAGACTTCCCAGAAAATGATCAAGATATAATTATAATTAAATCTGATGGATTACCAACATATCATTTTGCACATGCAGTTGATGATCATTTAATGCATACAACACATGTAATAAGAAGTGATGAATGGTTATCATCAGTACCATTACATTTACAATTATTCCATGAATTAGGATTTAAAGCACCAAAATATGCACATATTTCACCAATTATGAAAAACGATAATGGCGGAAAACGTAAATTAAGCAAGAGAAAAGATCCAGAAGCAGCTGTTTCATACTACAAAGAACAAGGTGTTCCAACAGACGCTGTAAAAGAATATTTATTAAATATTGCAAACTCTACATTCGAAAATTGGAGAAGAGCAAATCCAGACAAAAAGATGGAGGAATTTGATTTCCAATTAAACAAAATGAGTGTAAGTGGTGCATTATTTGATATGGTAAAATTATTAGATATTGGTAAAACAGTAATATCTAAAATGACAGCAGAAGATGTATACGAAAAAGCTTTAGAATGGGCAAAAGAATATGACAACGAACTTGCAGATTTATTAAAAGATAAAGAATATGCTTTAAAAGTTTTCGGAATCGAAAGAGGAAACAAAAAGCCAAGAAAAGATATTGCAAAATGGTCAGATGTAAAAGAAAATATTTCATATATGTATGACTCAGAATTTTACAACAATACTCAAGAATATCCATATCAACCAGCAATTTCAGATAAGGAAGATATTTCTAAAATATTAGATTTATATATTGAAAAATACTATGATGAAAATGATGATAAACAAACTTGGTTCAACAAAATCAAAGAAGTTGCAGGAGAAATGGGATATGCTAAAGAAGTAAAAGAATTTAAAGCAAATCCAGGAATGTACAAAGCACATGTTGGAGATGTTAGTACAGTTTTAAGAGTTGCATTAACTGCAAGAACTAATACTCCTGATATGTACGAAATTATGCAAGTCCTTGGAAAAGAGAGAATTGCTAAACGTTTTGATGTTGCTAAGGAGAATTTGAAATAATGAAAGTAATTTTCTTAGATGTTGATGGTGTGTTAAATTCTGATAAATTTTTCGATAATAATATAGACAATTCTTATATAGATGAGAAAACAGTAAGATTAGTAAAAAAGGCTGTTGAAGAAACTGGTGCAAAAGTAGTAGTTTCTTCATCTTTTAGATATAAAAGGAGTTTTGGAAAAGTTCAAGAAATTCTTTTAAGAAATGGAATTATATTTGATAAAACACCTTTTTTAGATAATGAAAGAGGTAAAGAAATAAAACAGTGGATCGCTGAAAATTCCGAAGAGTTAAATGATGGCTTAGAGATTGAAGATTATGTTGTATTAGACGATGACATTTTTGATGATTTTGATGAAGAAATTTTATCTCATTTAATAAAAATGGAAGAAAATGAAGTTAGAGGATTTGGAAAAGGTTTACAAGAAAAAGATGTAGATAAAATTATTGAAAGATTTGGAAGAACTAAAAATATTGTTATTGAAGAAGAAAGATAAATGCAATTGTAGTAAAGGAGGAATTCAATATGGACTACAACATTGGAGATATAGTTAGAACTAAAAAGCCACATCCATGTGGAAGCAAACTATGGGAAATAACCAGAGTTGGTGTTGATTTTAAACTAAAATGCCAAGGGTGTGGACATACTGTAGTTCTTGAGAGACCTAAAGCATTAAAGGCCATAACAAAAATAGAGAAAAGAGCAGACTCATAGAATTTGCTCTTTTACAGTGAATATATTTTACAAATAAGATTCAATAACTTTCCAAACCTCATCACTATAAACTTTTCGTTCAGAAGAAAAAGGAAGAGTAGTAATATCTCCAATAGGATTAAGCTGTTTTTGAATATTTTTAGCAGCATCATCTACTTTAGTTTTTGCAATTTTATCAGCCTTATTAGTTAAAATCATACAAGGAAGACCACTTCTTATAACATAATCATACATTAAAAAATCATTAGAAGTAGGGTCATGCCTAATATCAACTAAAAATATAATAAGACAAATTTCTTGACGATGTTTTAAATAATGTTCAATAAATTCGCCAACTTTAACTTGTTCTTGTTTAGACATTTTGCTATAGCCATAACCAGGCAAATCAACAAAATAAAAATTGTCATCAATATTATAAAAATTTAATTGACGAGTCTTTCCAGGCTCACTACTTGTACGAGCTAACTTTTTTCTATTAATCATAGTGTTTATAAAACTAGACTTTCCAACATTAGATTTTCCAACTAAAACAACTTCTGGTAGTCCATTTTTAGGATATTGATTTTCTCTTACAGCAGAGATTTCAAATTTTGGGTTTTTTACAATCATAATTATAAATCCTTTCTAATTTAAGGTACCGATAAGAACCGGTCCCAAAAGTACCATTATTTTTTTACAGGTACTAATTTAGCTGTTCCACCCATATAAGGTCTTAAAACTTCTGGAACAGTGATAGTTCCATCTTCATTATAGTTATTTTCAATAACTGCAATTAAGCCTCTAGGTGTAGCAACAACAGTATTATTTAAAGTATGGACATAATAATTTCCTTTTTCACCTTTAGCACGAATTCCTAAACGTCTAGCTTGAGCATCTCCTAAAGTAGAACAACTGCAAACTTCAAAATATTTTTGTTGACGTGGGCTCCAAGCTTCTATATCACATGATTTAACTTTTAAATCTGCTAAATCTCCAGAGCAACAGTCAAGTTGTCTTACAGGAACATTGAAATTTCTAAATAAGTCAACACTTAATTTCCACATTTTATTATACCAATTCATAGAATCTTCTGGTTCACAAAGAACTATCATTTCTTGTTTTTCAAATTGATGTACACGGTATAAGCCTCTTTCTTCTAATCCATGAGAACCAATTTCTTTTCTAAAACAAGGAGAATATGATGTCATTGTTATTGGTAAATCAGATTTTTTGATAATTTGATCTTTGAATCTTCCTATCATTGAGTGTTCAGATGTACCGATTAAGTATAAATCTTCATTTTCAATTTTATACATCATTGCATCCATTTCTTCAAAGCTCATTACACCTGTAACAACGTCTGAACGAATCATGAATGGAGGAATGCAATATGTGAATCCATTATTTATCATATAATCTCTAGCATAAGCAAGCATTGCTTCGTGTAATCTTGCAATATCGCCAACTAAATAATAGAAGCCCATTCCACTAGTTCTTCCAGCACTGTCTTTGTCTAGACCGTTAAATGTATCTAATATATCTGCATGATAAGGAATTTCATAATCTGGTTTTGTTGGTTCTCCAAATTTTTGAACTTCTACATTTTCACTGTCATCTTTTCCAATTGGAACACTTGCATCCATTATATTTGGAATTTTCATCATTCTTTCTTTAATTTCGTTTGAATATTTTTCTTCAAGTGCTTCATTTTCTTCAAGTGCTGAATTTATTTTTTGAACTTCTTGTTTTAATTTTTCAGCCTCATCTTTTTGACCAGCTTTCATAAGCTGTCCTATTTGTTCACTAGTCTTTTTTCTGTCAGATCTAAGATTGTCTCCATTTAGTTTTGCTTCTCTATTTTTTGTGTCTAATTCTAAAACTTCATCAACAAGAACTAATTTTTGATCTTGAAATTTTTTTCTAATATTTTCTTTTACCAATTCTGGATTTTCTCTAATTAATTTAATATCTATCATATTTCTCAATTCCTTCCTAAAAGTGTATATTAATGTTGTTATTATATAACAAAAATCAATAAATATCAATAAAAATCACATAATTTGTAAATAATAGCTTTAAGAGAAGTTACAATTCATATCACAGTATTATATGGATTTTATACAATATATTATTAATTTATAAAAGTATTTATGTATTTATTATAAGCTATGAATTCTAACTAAGTGAAAATTTGAGGAGTGGTGATAAATTATGGAATTATTATTGGAAATAGTTCAATTTGTAGTTTATTCAGGATTGATAGTGTTGATATCTAAATATATATTGGTCAGAGCATTAAGAAGTTTAGCAGAAAATTTGAATTTAAAACCTAAAACAGTAGGAGATATTGCAGGAATAGCAACATCAGTTCCGGAATTACTAACAATAGGAGCTGCCAGCATGAAAGGATTGCTAGGAGCAAGCATTTATAATGTATTAAGTTCAAATGTAATAAATCTAATTCAATATGCAGGAGCAATTGCACTAAATAAAAATCAAAAAGCGTTGAAAAATCAGGCTATTAGGGTTGATATAATTTTAGTTGTTATAACTATTCTTTTACCATTAATGTTTAGTGCAGTAGAAAGTGAGTTTCAATTAGCAATGGTTCCGTTATTAATTATACTTTATTTAGGGTGCAAGAAAATCAACAATAATGCTCATGCATTGTATTTGAACGAAGATGAAGTTGCAATTGAAAACAAAAATGAAGAAAATGTAGAAGTGAACAGTGACGCTGGAAAAAGAGGAAACAAGCGAAAGACTAAGTCTGCGAAGCATATGGAACAAAAGGTGAATTCAAATAAAAGGTTAAAGCTTGTGAGAGACATTATGATTTTGTTGGTAACAGGAATACTTTTATTTGTAATAGGAGATTTATTAGGAAATACATTAGATGTTTTGTGTAGAAGATTTAATGTACCAGAAGTAATTATTGGAATAGTACTTGGATTTGTTACAAGCATCCCAGAACTGATAACATTTTTTGAGGCTCAGCGCCATCATAAAAATTCTAATAATGATATGATTGGTGTTATCGAAGCTACTAATAATTTGCTTATGTCTAATATGATGAATTTGTTTATTATTCAGTCTATAGGAATAGTTTTATTTACAAGTATATCATAGTGGTACTTTTTTTGTTACTTTTGGGACCGGTTCTCTGCGGTACTTTTTGTTACTTTTGGGACCGGTTCTCTGCGGTACCTTTTTTTGTTACTTTTGGGACCGGTTCTCTGCGGTACTTTTTTGTTACTTTTAAGAACCGGTCCCAACGGTACCTTACAAAAAATGCATATTTTAGAAAAAACATGCATATAATAATTATAATAATACAAAATCTATAATTTGGAGGTATAGTGCAAAGTGCAAGAAGAGTATTTGATAGAAAAAATGTTAAAAGTAAGAAGTGAAGAAGAATTAGAACAAGAAATTATACAAACAATTATTGAGACGAAGAAAGTATTAGAAGTTGCCAGATGCAACTTTGAATATGCAGAAGATTCGCTAATAGATTATTATATTTATCAAATAAAGGCACATCAAGCTAAATTAGATTATTTAATAAAGATTGCCAAAACAAAAGGAATAGAATTGAGCAGGGTAGACGAATTGAAGGCAAGATTATATAATAAAAAGAATATTGCGGGATAGAGAATATTTGTCCTGTTTTGAACATAAAAATAGTAGTAATTATTACTACTATTTTTATTGTTTGAGGTGAAAAGACTATGAATATAAATGTTCTTATAATAATATCTTGTATATGTATTTTATTTGTTATAGGGAAGATTTTTATAATTCCTATTAAAAAAATTTTAAAATTAGTTTTTAATTCTATTTTAGGTGGAGTATTAATTTACATTATTAATTTGATTGGAGGGATATGGGGATTTCATATAGGATTGAACTTTTTTACTGCTATTTTAGTACGGTATATTAGGTGTTCCTGGTGCTATATTTCTTATTATTGTTAAATTGCTGTTGGGAGGATAAGGATAAGATTGGTACCGTTGGGACCGGTTCTTAAAAGTACCAAATATAAAAATACTCAGGAGCTAGGCAAGCTCCTGAGTAAAAGGAATTCTTTTTTGTTGTTTTTTAGCTAGCTGTCAATTCTATTGAATGTCAGTAGCTCTATCATATAGTCATTTGCTGATGTTGACAACATGATATTTTTGGCTTCTGGAAAACATTTCGAAAATGCTCGTATAAAATCGGTAGGGTACTTGAAACAAGAACCTTCTAATTTTGTGGAACTGATATATTCAGCTTTTCCAGATTCTAAATGCTGTACCTCAAAGCCTCTCTTAGACCGAGTTACAAGTACGGTCGAGGTTAAATCTACTACTGAGTAGTCTAGTGGGTGTTTTGTTGTTGTCTCCATAAAAAAGACCTCCTTAAAATGTTTTTATACTTAAATTATACTATAAAATTCGACAATTTGCAAATCTTTTAAATTTAATATTGCGCTAATTATTAAATTAGTGTAAAATATAAATGTAGAAATTTGCAATAAAACAAAAAAGATAAACAAATGAAAAATGGCTAAAGTAACAAATGAAGGGGGCAGAAAATAAATTGTGAAAAATTTATTACGTAAGTATAGAAAAGCTAATAAAAAGAACACAACCCGAAAATATATAATAATCATTTTTGCGTTTATAATGACGACATTTGCGTGGTTTGCATATACCAAAGTTTTAAATTCACATTTAAATATGCATGTTGCTGCATGGGACATGGAATATTATATTGGGGATGAAAAAAAGGAAAATCCAATAGGAATTGAATTTCCAACATTGTATCCACAGATGCAAGAGCAAACTGTAACTGTTGATATTTTAAATAATGGTGAAGCATTAGTTGATTTAAGTTATAGTATTCAAGCAATAACGATTGCGGGAGTGTCATATGAAGTAGTGCATGATGGTAAACAGCCATCGACCGAAAATTATATAAATATATCTGAACCTACAACTGAAACGAATAAGGAAACAGGTGAGCAAATAGCTAAAGGAGAAATAATAAATGATTTAACAAAGTTTCCATTTACTTTGAAGATAGAACATTCTTTACAGGTTGCTGCTAAAGATAGAGCATACCTAAAGGTGACTGCTAACTGGCCGGGTGATAATGATGAGCTAGATTCGAAATGGGGATATATTGTAGGCAAGTATTTTATGGATAATCCAGATGCTACTTCTGCAATGAGTATAACTTTAAGTATTGATTCTTATCAGGCAAATGAAGAGATTAAAGGGAATAATGTAACAACAGGAGGAACATATTTACCAACAGGTTTTACACAAGTAGAAGGAACAACATTAGAAAATGGATTAACAATACAAGATAGTAAAGGAAATCAATATGTGTGGGTAGAAGTGCCAAAAACAGCAGAAGTATATCCAACAGCAGGACTAAACATAACAACATTTAATGCTGATGAATATACAAAAATAGAAACAGATTTACACACATATACAAATGATTATAGAGAATCAGGATACAAAGATGAATATTATTCAGATGCAACAACAGGATTAACAAGTACACAATATACAGAGCTAAAACAAAAGATGTTAAAAAGTGTATATCAAAATGGAGGATTTTATGTAGGAAAATATGAAACAGGAATAGAAAATTCACCAAAAACATCTGGTTCATCATCAACAAAACCAACAGAAATACCAGTAATAAAGCAAAATGCATATCCATATAATAATGTAACATGTAGTCAAGCCCAAACATTAGCAAGTAATATGGAATCTGGAAATTATACAAGTAGTTTAATGTTTGGAGTGCAATGGGATTTAGTATTGAAATATTTAGAGACAAAAGGAACAGCACAGGCAGATTTAAAGACGAATAGTACAAATTGGGGAAATTACAGTAATAATTTATGGAATATAACAAATGCAAATTCTAAATATGCACCAAATGGCTCAGGATGGACAAATGGAGCATATGGAACAAAAGCTTCAGATTCAAGGATATTATTATCAACAGGAGCAAGTGAAACATTTAATAAAAAAGAAATATATGATATAGCAGGAAATGTAGATGAATGGACACTTGAATATACTTCTTATTCAAACAGTCCTTGTGTTAGTCGAGGTGGCGATTACGCTCTCTATGGCAGCACGTTTTCAGTAGTCTACCGTTACGACGGAGGTACGGACTATTGCGGAGCTTACGTCGGTTTCAGGGTTTCACTTTATTAAGGTAGCCCTGAGTCCTGTATAGCGATAAACTAAAAGGAGCTCAAACAAAGAATTAAAAATCACCGGACTAGTTACAATTTTCATAACTACATTTAAAGTTTATGCTTAAGGGGGAACAAAATTAATTATGAATGACAAAATAATTATAAAAGGAGCAAAAGAACACAACTTAAAAAACATAAATCTAGAAATACCAAGAGATAAATTGGTTGTCATAACAGGACTTTCAGGATCAGGAAAGTCTTCTTTGGCGTTTGATACATTATACGCAGAAGGGCAAAGAAGATATGTAGAAAGTTTATCTTCATATGCACGACAATTTCTTGGCCTAATGGAAAAACCAGATGTAGAATCAATAGAAGGGCTTTCGCCAGCAATATCAATAGATCAAAAAACAACATCAAAAAATCCACGTTCTACAGTAGGAACAGTTACAGAAATTTATGATTACATTCGTCTTTTATATGCAAGAGTAGGAGTGCCATATTGTCCTAACTGTGGCAAAAAGATTGAAAAACAGTCAATCGACCAAATTGTAGACAATGTTATGAAATTAAAAGAAGGTACTAGAATTCAAATTCTAGCGCCAGTAGTTCGTAGCAGAAAAGGGGAGTATACAAAACTATTTGAAGATTTGCAAAAAGATGGTTTTGCAAGAGTTAGAGTTGATAGAGAAATCTATGATTTAACAGATATGGAAGACGTCAAATTAGACAAAAAGAAAAAACACGAAATAGAGATTGTTGTTGATAGATTGGTTATAAAACCAGAAATTACAGCAAGACTTACAGAATCAATTGAAGTTGCATTAAAACATGCAGATAATCTAGTGTTGATAGATGTTGTAGGAGACAAGACAATTCTATACAGTTGTAATTATGCATGTCCTGATTGTGGTTTCAGTTTTCCAGAGTTAACACCAAGAATGTTTTCGTTTAACAATCCATATGGAGCTTGTCCAAAGTGCTCAGGTATAGGATATTTAATGAAAATGGATGAAGACTTAATCATTCCAGATAAAAACAAAACTTTATATGATGGCGTAAAAGCTTTTGGTTCAAGCACAATGAAAAAGGGCGACACAATGGCTAGAATGTACTTCGAAAGCATAGGAGCACATTATGGAGTCAATATCAAAAATAAGAAAATAAAGGATTTGCCAAGAGACTTTCTTAATAAAATACTTTATGGAACAGGTGATGAAGAAATCGACTTTGAATATTCATCATATGCAGGAGTTCGTAAGTTCACAGCACCATTTGAAGGGGTAATTCCTACACTTGAAAGACGTCATAATGAAACAAAATCTCAAGGAATGAGAGATTTTTATGAAATGTATATGAGCAATATGCATTGTGATGAATGTAATGGAGCAAGATTGAAAAAAGAGATTTTGTGCATCAAAATTGGAGGTAAAAATATTAATGAATTGACAGACATGTCAATTAGACAAATTCAAGAATTTTTGAGAAATCTAGAGTTGACAGATTCTCAAAAAATGATTGCAGAAATGATTTTAAAAGAAGTTGATGCAAGACTTCAATTCTTAATTGATGTTGGTCTAGAATATCTAACATTATCAAGAAGTGCCGGAACACTATCAGGAGGGGAAGCTCAACGTATTCGTTTGGCGACTCAAATAGGTTCAGGCTTAACAGGAGTTTTATATATTTTGGACGAGCCAAGCATAGGGCTTCATCAAAGGGATAATGACAAGTTAATTGCAACATTAAAAAAGCTAAGAGATTTAGGAAATACACTAATAGTTGTAGAACATGATGAAGATACAATGTATGCAGCTGACCAAATTATAGACATCGGCCCAGGTGCTGGTGTACATGGTGGAAATGTTATGGCACAAGGAACTGCTGAAGAAATTAAGCAAGTTAAAGGATCAATTACAGGAGACTATTTGAGTGGTAGAAAGCAGATTCATGTACCATCAAAAAGAAGAAAAGGAAATAAAAAGTGCATAGAAGTTGTTGGGGCAACAGAAAACAACTTGAAAAATATAAGCGTGAAATTTCCACTTGGTGTATTTACTTGCGTTACAGGTGTATCAGGGTCAGGAAAGAGTACATTAATAAATGAAGTTTTATATAAAAATATTGCACAACAATTAAATGGTGCAAGCGAAAAGCCAGGAAAATGTAAACAAATAAAAGGATTAAACAATATAGATAAAATTATTAACATAGACCAATCACCAATAGGAAGAACACCACGTTCAAATCCTGCAACATATACAGGAGCATTTGATTTAATAAGAGACATATTTGCTGGAACTAATGAAGCAAAAATGCGTGGATATGCTAAAGGTAGATTCAGTTTTAATGTAGCTGGCGGAAGATGTGAAAGTTGTAATGGTGATGGTGTTCACAAAATTGAAATGCATTTCTTGCCAGATGTTTATGTACCTTGTGAAGTATGTAAAGGAAAGAGATATAATAGAGAAACTCTAGAAGTAAAATATAAAGGAAAAAATATTGCCGATGTATTAGATATGACAGTAGAAGAGGCATTAGGATTCTTTGAAAATATTCCTAAAATTAAGAACAAAATCCAAACATTATATGATGTAGGACTTGGATATATCAAGTTAGGACAACCATCAACAACATTATCAGGAGGAGAAGCACAACGTGTAAAGCTTGCAACAGAATTGTCAAAACGTGCTACTGGTAAGACTTTATATATTTTAGATGAACCTACAACAGGATTACACATTGCAGATGTCCACAGATTAGTAGACATCCTACAAAGATTAGTAGATACAGGAAATTCTATTATAGTTATTGAACACAATTTAGACTTGATAAAAACAGCTGACCATATTATAGATTTAGGCCCTGAAGGTGGAGATGCTGGTGGAGAGGTTATTGCTGTAGGAACTCCTGAACAAATTTGTAAAAACGAGAAAAGTTATACAGGAAAATTTTTGAAACATTTTATTTCGTAAGTAAAATGCATTTAATTAAATTGATATATTGTAATTGATATATTGTGGTAAAATTAAAAGAAGGGAAATGAAATAAGAATATGAAAAAAATTTCAATAGTAGTTCCAGTATATTATAATCAAGATAATCTTTTGCCATTATATGCTGACTTAAAGGAAAAAGTACTTACAAAATTACCAGAAGGAATAGAATATGAATTAATATTTGTTGATGACGGATCAAAAGATAATTCGTATAAAGTAATGAAAGAGCTAGCAAAAATTGATTCTAATATAAAAACAATAAGATTATCAAGAAATTTTGGAGAACATTCTGCAATTTTGGCAGGATTGTCTCAATGCACTGGAGATTGCGCTGTAAGGAAAGCTGCTGATTTGCAAGAGCCATCAGAAATGATATTAGATATGATTAAAAAATATATTGAAGGAAGTAAAGTTGTTTTAGCTGTACGAGCAGATAGAGATGAGCCTGTTACGCAAAAAGCATTTTCAAATTTATATGCATTTTTAATGAGAAAACTAGCATTACATAATATGCCAAAAGGAGGATTTGATTCATTTTTAATAGACAGACAGGTTATAGATTTTCTAGTAAAAATTCAAGAAAGCAATACTTCATTAATGAGTCAAATTTTATGGGCAGGTTTTGAAACATCAACTGTTCCGTATGTTAGAAAAAAAAGAGAAATAGGAAAATCAAGATGGACATTATCTAAAAAAATTAAATTAGTATATGATTCTCTATTAAGTTTTTCATATTTTCCTATAAAAATGATAACTACAGTAGGAATTTTAAGCTTTTTTATAGCACTAATTTGGTTGTTAATTATAATTTATAAAAAAATGACAGGAATAATTGATGTAGAGGGATATGCATCGATTATTATAATTATGTTAGTGGGATTTGGAATTATAATGTTATCAATTGGAATACTTGGAGAGTATTTATGGAGAACTTTTGATGCAGCAAGAAAAAGACCACCATATATTATAGAAAAAGTGGAAAAGGGAGAAAAAACTAACAATGGATAAAATTTTAGAAATATGCAAAAAAAATAAGAAAATTATAATGGCTATATTTTTAATTGGTTTATTTGGTTATTATTTAATATGGACAGTATCACAACCATATAATTCATGCCCAGACGAAAAAATGAAATGGGATATTTGTAAATATATTGCAGAACATAATTCAATACCAGATGGAAGAGATGAAAGTATACGAGATTCAATTTGGGGAATTTCGTATGCATTTCAACCAATTCTTACATATATGATTTGTGCAGTATTTGTAAAGATAGCATCAATTTTTACTACACAACAATTTGTATTAGTAGTAGCGGCAAGACTTGTAAGTACAATAAGTATGACATTGACAATATACTTTGTAATAAAGATTGCGAATAAACTTTTTAAAGATAAAGGAATTTACAAATATTTATTTATAGTATTTATTGCATTTCAGCCAATAACTGCATTTTTAGCTTCGTATATAAATAATGATTCAACTGCAATTTTAGCAATATCTATGATAATTTATTTATGGATATTAGGATTGGAAAGCAATTGGAAAACAAAACATTGTATATTACTAGGTGGAGCAGTTGGCTTTTGTGCTTTAACATATTACAATGCATATGGATATATTTTATGTAGTGTATTAATTTGTTTAAGTTCAGCTGTTTTGAACAAAATGGGTGCAAAAGAAATTGCAAAAAAAGCTTTAATAGTAGCAAGTGTAGCTTTTGCAGTTGCAGGTTGGTGGTTTGTAAGGAATGCAATAATTTATGATGGAGATATATTAGGAACCAAAACACAAAATGAATATGGAGATAAATATGCTTTAGAACAATATAAGCCATCAGTAAGAAAAACACCAGAAAATAGCAATGAAAGCATTTGGCACATGTTAGATGAAGATGCATGGGCTAATACAACAGCAAAAAGTTTTGTGGGAATATTCGGATATCATAGTATATTAATGTCAAATAAAATATATTATTCATATTTGGGTCTTTGGTTAATAGGAGGACTTGGATGTTTATTAAAATTTAAAGATTTATTTATTTATAAAAAAGAGGAAAAAAGTAAATATATTTTAAATTATATTTTTGTAATAGCAATTATTATACCAATACTTTTAAGCATTATATATTCATATACAAGTGATTTTCAACCACAGGGTAGATATATAATGGGAATTATAATACCATTTGTGTATTTTGTGGTAAATGGAATTCAGACGATGCTAGAAAAATTTATAAAGTCAGAAAAAATAAGAAATATTATAATTATAATGGTAATGTTATTAATTATTGCAATATCATTTAAAGCGATATTCTCATATGTAATACCGGCTTATAACTAAAATAGAAAGAAGATGATAAAAATGATAGGATTTAATATACCAATTTATGTAGAAGGTTCATTAGATTGTATAAAAAAAGCAATTAAAAGTAGAAAAATTTGTGGAGATGGAGAGTTTACAAAAAAATGTAGTAAATGGATGGAAGATAAATTTAATGCCACAAAAGTATTATTAACAACATCTTGTACTGATGCTCTTGAGATGGCTGCAATTTTGTTGAATTTACAACCAGGAGATGAAGTAATAATGCCATCATATACATTTGTATCAACAGCAGACGCATTTATTATGGTTGGGGCAAAAGTTGTTTTTGTAGATATAAATCCTAAAACAATGAATATTGATGAAAATAAAATTGAAGAAGCAATAACACCTAAAACTAAAGCAATTGCAGTAGTTCACTATGCAGGGATTTCACCAGATATGGATAAAATTATGAAAATTGCTAAGAAACACAATTTAAAAGTTGTAGAAGATGCAGCACAAGGTTTTATGTCTAAATACAAAGAAAAATATTTGGGAACAATTGCAGATCTTGGATGTTATAGTTTTCACGAAACTAAAAATTACAGCATGGGAGAAGGTGGAGCTATTGTAATAAATGATCCAAAATTGATAGAAAGAGCTGAAATAATAAGAGAAAAAGGAACTAACAGAAATAAATTTTTTAGAGGAGAAATTGATAAATATACATGGGTAGATTATGGTTCATCATATTTGCCAAGCGAATTAAATTGTGCATATCTATATCCTCAACTTGAAATGGCAGAAGAAATTAATAATGCAAGATTATCTGCATGGGAGTATTATAAAGAAAATTTGCAAGAACTAGAAAATAGTGAAAAAATAACATTGCAATATGTTCCAGAATATAGTACTCATAATGCACATATGTTTTACATAAAAGCGAAAAATCTAGAAGAAAGAACAGCACTGATTAAATACTTAAAAGAAAATGAAATACAATCTGTATTTCATTATATTCCATTACATGATTCTCCAGCAGGAAAGAGATTTGGAAGGTTTAATGGAGAAGATAAATATACAACAGCTGAGAGTGAAAAATTAGTAAGATTGCCAATGTATTATGGATTAACTCAAAAAGAACAAGATAAAGTAATAAAAGCAATAAAAGAATTTTATGAAAAAAACTAATTAATTTACTAATCAAGTGGAAGAAAGGAAGTTTCTAAATGAAAAAAATTGTTATTATAGGAGCAAATAATTTTCAGATGCCACTCATAATAAAAGCTAAAGAACTAGGGTATGAAACGCATGTATTTGCTTGGGCAGAAGGGGCTGTTGGTGCTGATTTTGCAGATTATTTTTATCCAATAAGTATAGTAGAAAAAGATAGAATACTAGCTAAATGTAAAGAAATAAAGCCAGATGCGGTTATTTCAGTTGCATCAGATTTGGCCACATTAACAGTAAACTATTTAGCAGATAAATTAGGACTTGTAGGAAATAGCCTTGAATGTACAAGATTATCTACAAATAAATATGAAATGAGAAAAGCATTTTTATCAAATGGAGTATCAGTTCCTAAATTTACAAAAGTTGCAGGTACAGGAAAAGAAGAAATATCTAAAATAAGTAATTTTTCAATGCCAATTATTGTAAAACCAACAGACAGGTCTGGAAGCAGATCAATCAATAAAATAGAGAATTGGGAAGAAGTAGAATCTGGAAAATTAAAAGAAGCAATAGAGAATGCAATAAAGGTTTCATTTGAAAAAATGGCTATTATAGAAGAATATATTGATGGTGAAGAATTTAGTGCTGAAAGTATTTCGTATAATGGTAAACATACTTTATTAGCAATAACAAGAAAAAGAACAACAGGTGCACCACATTTTATAGAAACAGGGCACATTCAACCAGCAGGATTAGATTTAGAAATGGTAGAGAAAATAAAAAAAGAAGTTTTTGCAGGATTAAATAGTTTAAAAATTACAAATGGAGCATCACATGCAGAATTTAAAATTACATCTGATGGAAAAGTAAAGATAATTGAAATTGGAGCTAGAATGGGTGGAGACTGCATAGGCTCAGATTTAGTGAAAATTTCAACAGGATATGATTTTTTAAAAATGGTTATAGATGTTGCTTTAGGAAATGCACCAGATTTTACAAAAGTTGTAGAACCTAAAAAGGCGGTTATCAATTTCATTTTTACAGAATCTGATGTAGAAGAATTAGAAAAAGTAAAAAAAGAACACCCAGAATATATTTATTATATAAGTCCTATAGAAAAAATAAATTCTCATAAAATTGTTGATAGCTCAACAAGATATGGATATTATATTTTAGCAATTTAGAAAAGGAGAATTAATTTCTAATGAATGAAGAGGTAGAGAAAACAAAATTAGTAAAGTTAGATAACGAAAAAAAGAAGAAAACAAAGTTAAAAGATATATGTATTCTTCAGATTGTTATTGCAATATATACATTATCAACTGTTTGTGCTAAATTTGCATCAGGCCAAGAATTTATGTCATTTCAATTTATATTATACTATGGAATAGAGATGATGATTTTAGGTGTATATGCAATTATTTGGCAACAATTATTGAAAAAATTTGATGTTTCAATAGCGTATGCAAATAAAGCTATGGGATTACTTTGGTCAATTGTATGGGCAATTCTAATCTTTAATGATACAATAACAATAAAAAATGTAATAGGAGTATTAATTGTAATAATAGGAACAATTATAGTGAATAATGAAGATGAATAAATATGTAGTATTATTGATTTTGGCGGTTTGGGTAAGCTCAATATCTCAAATTATTTTGAAAAAAAGTGCTTCCAAATCTTATAATTCAGTTTTAAAAGAATATTTAAATGTATATGTAATAACAGGTTATATTTTAATGGTAATCTCAACTGTGCTTGTAGTGTTTGGACTAAAAGGGGTTTCTTATAAAAACGAGCCAATAATAGAATCTTTGGGTTATCTTTTTGTAATGATTTTAAGTAATAGAATTCTTGGCGAAAAGATTACTAAAAAGAAAATCTTAGGCAATGGGCTTATTCTGTTAGGAATATTAATATATTATATGTAAATCATAAGTGGGACATTATATCCCACTTATTTTATATATGCATATTTAGATGCGCATTGTAGGCTGATACTTTTCAAGCCACATATTAACTTGGCAAAGGTAAGCCATTAATTGTGGACCGGTCATAAGTTGCCCAAACCAAGGTCTAGAAAATGCTTTACCATCAGTTTGAAGAATATTTAAAATATAATCTCTATTTAATAGATAATTAATAGGAGCATGAGGATTAGCCATTATTTCTGAAAGCATAGATTTAACCTTTGCTAAATAAGTTGGATTGTGAGTCTTTGGATAAGGACTCTTTTTTCTATCAACAATTTCAGCAGGCAAAAATTTACGAGAAACATAGCGAAGTAAGCCTTTTTCACGTCCGTTTAGAGCCTTTATTTCCCAAGGAATATTCCAAACATATTGAGCTAAACGATAATCGCAAAATGGAACACGAAGTTCAAAACCATTGTACATAGCCATTCTATCTGAACGGTCAAGAAGAGTTTGCATAAACCAGTTAAGAGTAAGATGTGAGATTTTTCTTTTTTCAGCAGTTTCTGGAGAATCAGTATCAAGAATTTCAACCTGGTCAAGACTTTCAGTGTATCTGTAATTTATATAATCCTTTAAATTGACTTTTTTAGCAATACTTGGATTAAGTAAAGTTTGACGTTCATCAATAGCAATAGACCAAGGAAAAGTTCCACTTTTAAGAGCATCTTCACGGAAAAACCATGGATATCCACCAAAAATTTCATCAGCACACTCGCCAGTAAGAGCAACAGTAGCAGTTGGTTTTACATATTTACAAAACAATAAAAGAGAAGAATCAATATCAGCCATTCCAGGCATATCTCTGGCAATCATTGCATCTTCTAAATAGTTTGCAAGTTCAGGAGTATCAATAACAATAGGGTGATGAATGGTATGAAGTTTGCTAACCATCAAATTTATGTAGTAATTATCAGAATTTGGCTGAAAATCACTCTTTACAAAATTTTTGTCATTATCAACATAGTCAATTGAGTAAGTATCAAGTGGTGGTAGATTATGTTCAAAACAATAGTCAGAAGCATATTTAGTTATAATACTTGAATCTAATCCACCAGACAGAAACGTACATAAAGGCACATCAGAAACCAATTGCCTAGTAATAGCATCTTTTAAAAGAAATTCTAGATGGTCACAGGTTTGGGCAAAATTTTCAGTATGTGGTGCACTTTTTAATTTCCAATATCTTTCAAGATGAAGACCCGAACGATTGAAAACTGCAAAATGAGCAGGTTTTAATTCAAAAATATTGTTAAAGATAGTAGTTCCAGGAGTATGAGCAGGACCAATGCCAAACAATTCAGAAACCCCTTGAGAATCTAAAATTCGTTGGACACCAGGATATTGGAATATAGCTTTAATTTCAGAAGCAAAAATAAAAGAATTATTTTGCATGGTGTAAAATAAAGGTTTAACGCCAAAATGGTCCCTAGCAATAAAAAGTTCTTCATTTTTTTCATCCCAAATAGCAAAAGCAAAAATACCATTTAAATGATGAACCACATCTTTTCCATAATAAATATAACTTTTTAATAACACTTCTGTATCACTATGGCTTTCAAAAGTAAATCCATTTTCTTCTAATGTTTGCCTTAATTCTTTTGTATTATAAATTTGTCCGTTATAAACTATAATTTTTGGTACTTTTGGGACCGGTTCTCTGCCGTCACATTTTTTGGTACTTTTGGGACCGGTTCTCTAACGTCACATTTTTTGTTACCGTTGGGACCGGTTCTCTGCCGTACCAAGACTGGTCCTTTTCCGTGCCATTGGTTGTTTTCCACCATCAGGGTCAATAACAATTAAACGCTTATGGGCGAGTGCAACATGTTCTCTTAGGTAATAGCCTTCTTCATCAGGTCCACGTTTAGAAAGGGAAGAATTCATATTAATTAAAGTTTGCCTATATTTTATAAGATTTTGTTTATAATTTACAAAACCAACAATTCCACACATATAAATAAAGCCTCCAATCAAATAAATTTATTTACTCATTTTATAATATATTCAGTGTTTTTATAAAAATTACATAAAAGTTATGCAAAAATTGCACAAAATTTCCAAAAGCTGTTGACAAATTGAAAAAATGCTTGTATAATTTTAGAGTGACAAAATTAGTTGTAATTTGCTATAAACAGCAATATTAGAAAATGATAATATTTTTAATAAGTAAAAAATGAACAGATATATACATATATCTTATGCGAGGAGGGATTAAGATGGCACAACCAAAAAGAAGATGGTCAAAAGCTAGAACACATTCAAAAAGATCAACATGGAAAGTAGAACAACCAAAATTTGCTACTTGCCCACATTGTCATGAACCAGTATTACCACATAGAGTATGTTCAAACTGTGGATACTATGATGGAAAAGAAGTAGTTGCAAAAAAAGTAGAAGAATAATAAAATGACAGACGCCGTTAAGGCGTTTTTGTGCTGAATTTTAAAATTCGAAACTTTATGGCTATATTAGTAGCAAAAAACTATAAAATGTGAAAAAGCTATTGTATGATATGAATTGTATAAATCATCAACAAAAATGGTATAATAGCAGTAATTGTAAAAATTTAAGGAGGAATTCAAAGTGAAAAATTTAAGAAAAACTAAAATTGTAGGAACAATCGGTCCAGCAAGTGAAAACAAATTAGAAGAATTATTCGATGCAGGATTAAACGTTTGCAGAATCAACTATTCACATGGAAGTTGGGATGAGCAATCAGAAAAAACAGAAGCAATAATCAAATTAAGAGAAGAAAAAGATTTACCAATCGCATTGCTATTAGACATGAAAGGTCCTGAAATCAGAACAGGAATGTTATATACAGGAAAAAATACAAAAATCCAATTAAAAGATGGACAAAAATTCACATTAGTTAATGAAGACATTACAGGAGACGAAGAAAAAGTTTCTATAACATATAAAGAATTATATAAAGATGTACAACCAGGAACAAAAATCTTAATAGATGATGGAGCAATTGAATTAAAAGTTGACGAAGTTGTTGGAAAAGATATAGTTACAACAGTTGTGCATGGAAATGGTTTAGGAAGCAGAAAAACAATGAACTTACCTGGAACAATTATCAGATTACCAGGATTAGCTGAAAAAGACATAGCAGATTTAAAAGCTGCTTGCGAACATGATTATGACTTTGTTGCAATTTCATTTGCAAGAAACTTAGATGATATAAGACAAGTAAGAAAAGTATTAGATGAAAATGGTGGAAAAGATATCCAAATCGTTACAAAGATTGAAAATGTTGAAGGTTTATCAAACTTAGACGATATTCTTAACGAAGCTGATGCTCAAATGATCGCTCGTGGAGATATGGCTACAGAAACAGACTTTACAGAACCACCAGTTGTTCAAAAGAGAATTATTAGAACAGCTAACAAATTATTCAAACCAGCTATAACAGCTACACAAATGTTAGAATCAATGACACATCAACCATTACCAACAAGAGCTGAAGCAAGTGATGTAGCAAATGCTATCTATGATAGAACAAGTGCAATAATGCTTTCAGGAGAATGTGCTCAAGGTGATTACCCAGTTGAATGTGTACAAACAATGGTTAAAATAGCTAATAGAGTTGAACCAGAAATTCATTACTGGAAGAGATTTGACAATAATGAATATTTAGATTTATCTGATGATGAAGCTAAAATTGCTTATTCTTCATGTGTAACAGCTAAAAACTTCAATGCAGATGCAATCGTTGTATATACACATACAGGAGATTCTGCTAGAACATTATCAGGACTTGGAGCTGGATGCCCAATCTTAGCTGTAACAGATAATAGAAGAACATTCCACCAATTAGCTTTAGCTTGGAATGTAACTCCAGTATTTGTTGAAGGTGAAGAAACAATTGAAGAAACAGTTGAAAAAGGAATTCAAAAATTAAAAGAACAAGAAATCCTTGAAAAAGGTGATGTTGTAGTTCTTTTAGGTGGAGCTCAAACATTTTCTCAAGGTTTAGATAAAAAAGTTCTTGGAGGAATTGTAAGAATTTAATTAATAAATCGGAAGATATATATGTGAAAATATCACAATTTTGATAGAAATATCATTATTGTGATATTTTTTTGACTCTACGTCAAGAGTTTTTAACTTGACTATTCAGTCTAATTGCTAATTTGGAATGTGAAATATATAATACAAAAGAATGATGGTAGAGAGGAAGTGCATCGGAAAAAAATGATAATTGAAAAAATCAGAAAAATAAATAAAACTGAGAAAAGAGTAAAAAATGAAAAAGCATCAGATATGTTAATTGGAAAATGGATAAAATGCGACAATTGTAAAGAAATATTATATAAAGAAGATGTGCACAATAATTTTAGTGTATGTCCAAATTGTGGCAAACACTTTAGAATTTCGGCAAGAAGACGAATAAAACAAATTGCAGACGAAGATTCTTTTGTAGAAATTGGTGCAGATATTTTAACCAAAGATCCATTAAAATTTGAAGGGTATTTAAAAAAGGTAGAAGCATTAAAAGAAAAAACAAAGATAGAAGAAGCTGTAAAATGTGGTATTTGTAGAATCAATGGAGAAGAAGCGGTAATTGCTATTATGGATGGAAATTTTATGATGGGAAGCATGGGAGAAGCTGTTGGAGAAAGAATAACATTAGCAATAGAAACGTCAATTGAAAAAAGACTTCCGTTAATAATATTTTGCGTATCAGGAGGTGCAAGGATGCAAGAGGGAATTGTATCACTTATGCAAATGGCGAAGACTTCATCAGCATTAGCTAGACATGATGATGCTGGGTTGTTATATATATCAGTTCTTACAGACCCTACAACAGGAGGCGTTACTGCTAGTTTTGCAAGTCTAGGAGATATTATAATTGCAGAGCCGAATGCATTAATAGGATTTGCGGGTCCTAGAGTAATTGAACAGACAATTCGCCAGAAGTTGCCAGAAGGTTTTCAGAGGGCAGAATTCTTGCTTGAACATGGATTTGTTGATATGATTGTAGAAAGAAAAGAGATGAAAGAAGTTCTATATAAAATGTTAAAAATGCATAAAAATCAAAATAAATTAAATTCAAGAAAAAAAGACATGACTGAGAGCGAACGCGATAAAGAGGAAATCTTTGTGGAGAAGGGGGTTGAGGCGTAAATGAAAACTGCATGGGAAAAAGTTTGCTTAGCAAGAATGTCAGAAAGGCCGAAGGCACTTGATTATATAAATAAGATATTTACAGATTTTGTTGAGTTACATGGAGATAGAAATTTTGGTGATGATAAATCAATTGTTGGAGGAATAGCATTTTTAGATGATATTCCAGTTACAGTAATTGGAGAACAAAAAGGAAAAAACATAAAGGAAAATATGGATAGGAATTTTGGAATGCCTAATCCAGAAGGATATAGGAAGGCGTTAAGATTGATGAAACAGGCCGAAAAATTCAATAGGCCAATAATAACATTTATAGATACACCGGGAGCTTACCCTGGAATGGGAGCAGAAGAAAGAGGACAAGGAGAAGCTATTGCTAGAAATATATTCGAAATGTCAAGATTGAAAGTTCCAATAATATGTGTTGTAATAGGAGAGGGATCAAGCGGAGGAGCTCTGGCAATTGCTGTTGGAGACAAGATAGTCATGTTAGAAAATGCAGTATATTCAATACTTTCTCCAGAAGGATTTGCTAGTATTCTATACAAAGATGCAGGAAGGGCACAAGAAGCCGCTGAAAATATGAAGATAACTGCACAAGATTTGATGAAACTGGGAATTATAGACAAGATTATAGAAGAACCTGATGATGGAGTTCAAGCTCATCAAGCTGGTTTTGAAAGTGTTGCCTCTGATTTAAAAAAATATATAATAGAGAGTGTTAATAAATTGAAGTTTGATTCGAAAAATGATATTGAAATTTTAGTGGAGAATAGATATAAAAAATTTAGAAAAGTGTACCGATAAGAACCGGTCCCAACGGTACCAAAAATGTGACGGCAGAGAACCGGTCCCAACGGTACCAAAAATGTGACGGTTAAGAACCGGTCCCAAAAGTACAATAAAAATTAAATGAAGAAATAGGAGGGAAAAATGATTTTAAAAAATAAAAAAATAGTAATAATGGGAATAAGAAATAAATGGAGTATTGCATGGGGGGCTGCACAATCAGCTTATGAGCAGGGTGCACAAGTGATTTTTACATGTGGTTCCAAAGATAAGATCAATAAAATAAAAGAGCTAACAAATGAAATTCCGAATTCTGATGTTTTTTCGTGTGATGCAAGTTCAGATGAAAGTATACAAGAGTGCTTTGAAGCAATAAAAGAAAAATATGGTAAAGTAGATGGAATTCTTCATGCAATTGCTCATGCAAATACGGAAGATTTAAGGAATGATTTTATTTTGACATCAAGAAGCGGGTATGCTCATGCTTGTGATGTGAGTGCATATTCTTTAGTTGCCGTGGCTAGAATTGCTAAAGAGTTAGAGGTATTGAATGATGGAGCTAGCATTGTTTCATATACATATTATGGGGCAGAAAAAGTTATTGAAGGATATAATGTAATGGGCGCAGCAAAAGCGGCTTTAGAAGCTAATATAAGATATTTATCAAAAGATTTGGGAAAATCAAAAATTAGAATTAACGGGATTTCTGCAGGACCAATAAAGACACTATCAGCTAAAGGAATCAAAGATTTTAACATAATATTAGATGAAGTAGAGAATAAGGCTCCATTACATCAAAATGTAACACCTAAGCAAGTTGGAGATGCAACAAGCTTCCTTTTTAGTGATATGTCATCAGGAATTACAGGTGAAATTATTCATGTTGATAATGGTTTTTCAATAGTTGGTGCGTAAAAATGATACGGTTAAGAACCGGTCCTAACGGTACCAAAAATGTGACGGCAGAGAACCGGTCCCAACGGTACCAAAAATGTGACGGCAGAGAACCGGTCCCAAAAGTACCAAAAATGTGACGGCAGAGAACCGGTCCCAAAAGTACCAAAAATTTTCAAGAAATGCTTGATTTTTAATGTAAAGTATAGTACAATAGTTATGTAAAAAAATGTTCCTTAAACTTAGCGCAATAAAAAACACCTATTATTGTGGCTCGGTATAAGGAGAAAAGGAAATAGGAGGTGTTATTATGACAGCAGAAAGAAAACAACAAATCATTAATGAATATAGAAGAGATGAAAAAGATACTGGATCTTCAGAAGTTCAAATCGCTCTTTTAACAGAAAGAATTAATGAATTAACAGAGCATTTAAAAGTTCATAAAAAAGACAACCATTCAAGAAGAGGTCTTTTAAAAATGGTTGGTAAAAGAAGAAATTTATTAAACTACTTAGCTAAAAAAGACGAAAATGCATATAAAGAATTAGTTAAAAAATTAGGACTAAGAAAATAGTTGATAAGTTGTATGTAAAAGGGCGTTTGCGACATGCGACGTCCTTTTATTAGGTTAATTACTGCTTAATATTTATGAAATTAATTATTATAAAAAAAGAAGAATAAAAGAAGAGTAGTAAATGAATGCTGACAAACTAAGAGTAGAATGGTAGCTTGTATAATGTTTTAAATTTGGGCAGATAGTGTAAATGTATCACTTTAGCTAATAACATAAAAGCCAATATTAAAGTTTAAAGTATTATAGAGGTTACAATCTATATCTGGTTTGCCGTAAATATAAGTTGTAAAAACAAAATAGGTGTAAATTAAAAGATGGCTGAGAATAATAACTACAATAAAGGATTTCTTTAGCCATAAAAAGAAAGGTAGGAAAAATATGTTTAAAAGTTATGAAACAGAATTAGCAGGAAGAAAACTTGTAATAGAAACAGGCAAACTATGTGGACTAGCAAATGGAAGTGTAGTTGTAAAATATGGAGATACTGTAGTAATGGTAAATGTTACAGCATCAAAAGAACCAAGAGATGGGATTGATTTCTTCCCATTATCAGTAGATTATGAAGAAAAATTATATTCAGTTGGAAAAATTCCAGGTTCTTATCAAAAAAGAGAAGGAAAACCAAGTGACAAAGCAATATTAACATCAAGAGCAATTGACAGACCTTTAAGACCATTATTCCCAAAAGATTTTAGAAATGATGTTGTAGTTGTTGCGACAGTTCTATGTGTAGAACAAGATAATTCACCAGAAGTAGCAGCAATGATAGGAGCTTCAGCAGCTTTATCAATTTCTGATATTCCATTTGGTGGACCAACAGCTGCAGTAAATGTAGGTTTAGTTGATGGAGAAATCGTTATAAACCCAACAGAAGCTCAAAGAGAAAAAAGTGATTTAACTTTAACAGTTGCAGGAACAGCTGAAAAAGTTGCAATGATTGAAGCCGGAGCTAATGAAGTTCCAGATGATATTATGTTAGAGGCAATCAAAAAAGGACATGCAGAAATACAAAAAATATGTAAATTTATTCAAAAAATGAAAGATGAAATTGGAAAGCCAAAATTTGAATACAAATCATTTGCAGTTGACCATGATTTATATGAATTTTTAGAAAACAATTTCACAGAAAAAATGAAAATTGCTGTTCAAGAAGTTGATAAAGAAACTAGAGACAACAATGTAGCAGCATTATCAGACGAAATAACAGCAGCAGTTACAGAAAAAATAGGAGAAGAAGCAGCAACAGAAAGAACTCAAGAAATTGGAGAAGCTATTTATAAATTAGAGAAAAAATGCGTAAGAGATATGATATTCTATGAGCACAAAAGAGTTGACGGAAGAGCAATTGATGAGATAAGACCATTATCATGCGAAGCTGGAGTATTACCTCGTACACATGGAAGTGCGATATTTACAAGAGGTCAAACTCAAGTAATGTCAATAGTAACATTAGGAATGTTAAGCGAAGAACAAGACTTAGATGGAATTGATACAGAAACATCAAAAAGATATATGCATCAATATAACTTCCCAGCATACAGTGTTGGAGAAGCTAGACCATCAAGAGGACCTGGAAGAAGAGAAATTGGTCATGGTGCTTTAGCAGAAAAAGCATTGGTTCCAGTACTTCCATCAAAAGAAGAATTCCCTTATGCTATAAGAGTTGTATCAGAAGTATTATCTTCAAATGGTTCAACATCACAAGCAAGTATTTGTGGAAGCACATTATCTTTGATGGATGCAGGTGTTCCAATTAAAAGACCAGTTGCTGGTATTTCTACAGGTTTAGTAACAAACCCAGAAAATCCAGATGATTATGTAATGTTAACAGATATCCAAGGTCTTGAAGATTTCTTCGGAGATATGGATTTCAAAGTTGGTGGAACAGAAAAAGGTATTACAGCTATCCAAGTTGATATCAAAGTTGATGGATTATCATATAAAATAATTGAAGAAGCTTTTGCTAGAACTAAAAAAGCAAGACAATACATTTTAGATGATATTATGAAGCCAGTTATTGCTGAACCAAGAGAAGAACTTTCTCCATATGCACCACAAATTGTTACAACTCAAATTAAAGTTGAAAAAATCAAAGATGTAATCGGTAAAGGTGGAGAAACAATTAATAAAATAATTGATGCAACAGGTGTTAAAATTGACATCGAAGAAGATGGACAAGTTATGATTTATTCTCCAGACCAAGATAAAGCATATCAAGCATTAGATATGATAGAAGATATTGTTAGAGAATTTGAAGTTGGACAAATTTATTATGGAACAGTTACTAGAACTACTTCATTTGGTGCTTTTGTTGATATTGGTGGAGGTAAAGAAGGTTTGGTTCATATTTCTAAGATAGCTAAAGAAAGAGTTAATAAGGTTGAAGATTATGTTAAACCTGGTGATAAAGTTCCTGTTAAAGTTATTGGAATTGATGACCAAGGTAAAATTAACCTTACTATGAAAGATTTAGTTGATTTAAGTCAAGAAAAAATCTTAGAAGAGGAAGTTGAAGAAGAAAACAAAAATGAAGAAGAATAAAAAGAAGGAACAAGCAGTTCCTTCTTTTTGTTCTTATTCGTAGATTTCATTTATAGATGCTGCAAGATCATTCATCATGTTGTCAAATTCTGCATTTGCATACATCCAAGCAGGTTTTTCAACCCATAATGTAAAGTTGGTGTCCATTAATTTGAGACATTCTTCTAAGATTGTATGAAATTTTTCATGAACTACATCTCTGAATTCGCCTAAATCTGATTGAACTTCATCTTGATATTCTTGAAGAAGCCAACTACCATCGATTTGATATCTAAGAATATATCTGGCATTATCTGGTGCATCTTCATAAGAATCTACAAATCGTATTTTTGGTCTTTTTTCCATTTATGTGACCTCCAATATTGAAAGAGAGTTCCTTTAAACAAGGAACTAAGTTAACGAATTACAAAAATATTTTAGCATAAAGTAAACATAAAGTCAAGAAAAATGACAAAAATTGTATTAATATGTGTACTTTTTTTCACCTCTATGGTAAAATGCATATAATTATTAGAGTAGAGCAAAAACATAACCTAGGAAAGGAATGAAAAAAAGTATGGCAAATGAAGTGAAATGGACAGAAGAACAAAAACAAGCAATATACGAAAAAGGTAGTAATATATTAGTTGCAGCAGCTGCCGGAAGTGGAAAAACAGCAGTATTAGTAGAAAGAATAATAAACAAAATAATAAATGAAAATATAGATATAGACAAACTATTAGTAGTAACATTTACAAATGCAGCAGCATCAGAAATGAGAGAAAGAGTATTAAATGCAATATACAAAAAGATAGATGAAAAGCCAGAAAATGAGAAATTGCAAAGACAAGTAACTTTGTTAAATAAAGCGAGTATATGCACAATAGATTCTTTTTGCTTAGACGTTGTAAGAAATAATTTTTTCGAGATAGATATAGCTCCAAACTTTAGAATAGGTGATACTACAGAGATTGAAATATTAAAGCAAGATGTGTTAGAAGATTTATTCGAAGAAAAATACGAAGCAGAAGACAAAGATTTTACAAAATTGATAAATACATATACGAGTTATAAAGATGACACCCCACTAAAAGAATTGATTTTGAAAATCTATACATATATTCAAAGTAATCCATTTCCAGAAAAGTGGCTAAATGAGAAGATAGAAATGTTCAATTTATCAGATAAACTAGAAGAAAATTTTGCTGATACAATCTGGGGAAAACTATTGTTAAAACAAGTAAAAGAAGTTGTAGAAGATGCGGAATTAAAATTAGAAGCGGAAAAACAAAATTTAGCTAAATATCCTGAATTAGAAAAATATTACTTAATTATAAGTGATGATATAGAGCAATTAGAAATGCTAAAAATAAATTTAGATTCATGGGACAAGGCTTATGAGATTGCATCAAATATAAAATTTAAAACTTGGGCAACAGATAAAAAAATAACATTAGAAGCAAAGGATATTGCAAAATCAGTAAGAGATACAGTAAAAGCAAACTTAAAAAAAGTAACAGAAAAAATATTAATATTTAATTCAAAAGAAGCAAATGAAGACATAAATGATATGTATGATGTTCTAAAAAAATTAGAAAACATGATTCTAGAATTCGGTCAAAAATTTGAAAAGCGAAAAAAGGACAAAAATATTGTGGATTTCAGTGATGTTGAACATTTTGCACTAAAAATATTATTAAATAAAGATGGCAAACCATCAGAAATAGCAAAAAAATATCAAGAAAAATATGAAGAAATTGCAATTGACGAATATCAAGACAGTAATCTAGTACAAGAATATATTTTGACATCAATTTCAAGAGGAAACAACATTTTTATGGTAGGAGATGTAAAACAAAGTATTTATAAATTCAGACAAGCAAGACCAGATTTATTTTTAGAAAAATACAAAACATATCAAACAAAAGGCAACAAGGGTTTTGAGGATGACTTGAAAATTCAATTGTTTAAAAATTTCAGAAGTAGAAAAGAAGTACTAGATTTCTCTAATCAAATATTTGCAAGTATAATGAGCGAAGAATTGGGAGAATTGAACTATACAGAAGAGGAATATTTGAATTTAGGAGCAAATTATGAAGACACAAAACAAGATTTAAAAGCGGAGATTGATATATTGCTTACAGATGATGCTGTTGAGGATGAGGATTTGGCAGCAGAGCAAAAAGTTAGAGTGACTACAATGGCAGGTAATGGATGGAAAGACACAAGTGAAGACGAAAACAACAGTGATGATGAAGAGGAGAAAGAAAGAGTAGAAAATATCGAATTAGAAGCAAAATTTGTGGCAAATAGAATCAAGCAATTAATAGAAAATAAATTTCAAGTATATGATGCAAAAAAACAAGAAAAAAGAGACATCAAATATAAGGATATAGTGGTATTATTAAGGTCAACAAAGGAACCTGCGCCAATATTTGAAAAAGAAATATTAAATCTAGGAATGCCAGTATTTAGTGATTCATCAGCAGAATACTTAGAAAGTATAGAAATTCAGACTATAATGAGTTTGTTAAAAATTATAGACAATCCATTACAAGAAATTCCTTTAGTAGCAGTTATGAGGTCTATGATTGGAGGCTTTACAGATAACGAACTAGTTGAAATTAGACTAAGTGATAAATACGACAATTTTTATAATACAATTTTAAAAGCCAAACATACTGTAGATACTAAGTTACGTACGAAGATTGATGCGTTTTTAAACAATTTAGAAATGTGGAGAAAAGAGCAGGAATATCTTAGCTTAGATGAACTAATTTGGAAAATATACAATGACACAGGGTATTACAACTATGTTGGATTAATGACAAATGGAGAATTAAGACAAGCCAACTTAAAAATACTATTCGAAAGAGCCAAACAATGTGAAAGTATCAGCTTTAAAGGACTATTCAACTTCATAAATTATATAGAAAAAGTAAAAACAAGTAGCAAAGACATGGATTCTGCAAAAATAATAGGAGAAAATGATGATGTAATCAGAATAATGAGTATTCACAAGAGTAAAGGTCTAGAATTTCCGGTTGTATTTTTATCTGGAACAGGAAAGCAATTCAATATGCAAGACTTAAATAATAAAATTTTGCTACATCCAGAAATTGGAATAGGTGTAAAATACATTGATTATGACAGACAAATTGAATATGATACTCTATCTAAACAAGCGATGAGAAATCAAATAATGTTAGAAACTTTGTCAGAAGAGATGAGAGTGCTATATGTTGCATTAACAAGAGCAAAAGAAAAGCTTATTATTACAGGTTATTCAACAGCAGATAAACAAAAAGATTTGCAAGAAATGACTGATAAATATAGTGAACTAAACTCAATTTTGTTGAAAAAGTGTAAAACTTATTTAGACTGGATTGAACTTGTATATAAATACAATCAGGATATTATGAAAGAATTATCTACTATAAATGTATATAGTAAAAATGAAATTATAAAAAAATGTGCTACTGAAAAAGAGAAAGTTCAAAATACTACAGAACAAATTCTAGAGAAGTTGTCAGAAGTGAAGATAGAGAAGCAAGAAGAAAAAAATATAGTTGAGTTGTTAGAATATAAATATAAATTTAGTGAGGCGACAGTTATTCCGACAAAGACTTCTGTAACTGAGATAAAATCGATGAGTGAGCAGGATGAAATAAAAGAGTGTAATGATGATTTTTATAAAGTAGAAGTTCCAACACCTAAATTCCTTGCAGATGATGAAGAAATAAGCATAACTAATGCAGAAAAGGGTACATTAATTCATTTGTGTATGCAAAATCTGGATTTAACTAAAGAAATTTATAAATATGATGATATAAAAGAACTAATTGCTAAATTAGTAATGCAAAAAATAATAACGCAAAAACAAGCAGAGGCAATTAATATTAGTAAGGTATATCAATTTACAAAATCAAAGATTTGGGACGAAATGACTCATGCCCATGTGGTTCAAAGAGAAAAAGCTTTTTATATTAGTATTCCTGCTAAGGAAATTTATAAGGAGGAGCTTGAAGAGAATATTTTGGTTCAAGGTGTAATTGATTTGTTTTATATTAATGCACAAAATGAGCTTGTGCTTGTGGATTTTAAAACAGATTATGTTGAGGATAGAAATGAACAGATTTTGATTGAAAAATATAAGGTTCAATTAAAGTTGTATAAAAAAGCTTTGGAAGAGGCTTTACAGAAAAAAGTGGATAAGGTATATATTTATTCTACTTATTTGGAAAAAGAAATAGAAATTTTGGCATAGTAATGTTTTAAAATTAGTTAATAATCTTTATTTTTAATATAAAATGTGATAAAATACTTAAGATGATAGAAAAAGGATAGTAAAAATGGAATATAAAGAAGAGATATTAGAAAAATGTTTGCCTAAATATTTAGAAGATGACTTAAAAAATTATAAAGAAGGATTAAAAAATAAATCAACACTTATAGATTGCTTGTTGGGAGAATTGCAACAATCAATTAATTGTGCATATGTTGACAATGAAATAACAGAAGAACAATGTGATTATTTATATAGAAAATATATTCATGGAGGTGGAAAATGATAGATTTTACAAATTGCAAAATTAATAAATTTAGATATTATGGAGGTAAAAATGGAGGAAAGATATGTATTATTTATAATAATGAAGAATACATGCTTAAATTTCCAAATGTAAATGATGGAGTTAAAGAACATGAATATTCAAATAGTTGCATATCTGAATATATTGCATGCGAAATTATTAGAACATTAGGATTAGAAGTGCAAGAAACTATATTAGGAACTTATTCTAGCCAAGAAAATACTAAAATCGTAGTTGCATGTAAAGATTTTACTAGATATGGAAAAATATTTAAACAATTTGCAGAATTGAAAAATAGCCAGATAGAAACCTCGAAAAATGGGTATGGAACAGAATTAAATGAAGTAATAGAAACCATAGAAGAGCAGCAAATATATGATGCAAAAGAACTAAAAGAATTTTTCTGGAATATGTTCATAGCAGATGCTCTTGTAGGAAACTTTGATAGACATAATGGAAACTGGGGATTCTTAATTGATGAAGCAAAACAAAGTGTTGAGATAGCACCAATATATGATTGTGCATCATGTTTGTATCCTCAATTAACAGATGAAAGAATAAAAGAAATTATAAATAATGAAGATGAAATTAATGCTAGAGTGTATGTATTTCCAACATCAGCATTAAAAGAAAATGGAAAAAAAATAAATTATTTTGAATATATAAATAATCTAAATAATGAAGACTGTAATAATGCAGTATTGAGAATTGTTCCATTAATTGATTTAAACAAAATAAATAATATAATTGAACAAACTCCTGAAATAACTGAAATAAGAAAAGAGTTTTATAAAAAAATAATAAAAGAAAGATATGAAAAAATCTTATTAAGCACGTACACAAAAATAAAAGAAAGGTAACAATAAAACGAAATGGAAACAAAATACATAGAAAAAGTAAAAGAAATAAATAAAGAAAAGAACTTAAAATATTACATACTAACAATGGGATGCCAACTAAACGAAAACGATTCAGAAAAGCTATGTGGAATGGTAGAAGAGATGGGGTACCAACCAACAGAAGACTACAAAGAAGCGGATTTAGTAATATTTAATACATGTTGTGTAAGAGAAAATGCAGAAGACAAGTTATTCGGAAAATTAGGAGAACTAAAAAAAGTAAAAGAAACAAGAGGAACAATAATAGCAATAGGTGGATGTATGATGCAAGAAAAACATATAACAGACAAAATACATGAAAGTTACTCATATACAGACATTATATTTGGAACACATACATTGCAAAACTTTCCAGAAGATTTGTATAAAACATTAGAAACAAAAAAGAAACAACAAGACATATTAGATATAGATGGAGAAGTATATGAAGGACTTCCAATAAAAAGAACAAGCAATATAAAAGCATCTGTAACAATAATGTATGGATGTAATAACTTTTGTACATATTGTATAGTTCCATATGTACGTGGAAGAGAAAGAAGTAGACATCCAAAAGATATATTAGCAGAAGTAGAAGGACTTGCAAAAGAAGGATATAAAGAAATTACACTATTAGGTCAAAATGTAAATTCATATTTAAGAGCAGAAAAATGGAAAGAAGAAGGCAAAGAATATGAAGGAATAAATTCATTTGCAACATTACTAAGAGCAATAAATAAAATCGACGGAATAGAAAGAATAAGATTTGTATCACCACACCCAAAGGACTTTACAGATGATGTAATAGAAGCGATTGCAGATTGTGAAAAAGTTTGCAAATTAGTACATTTACCACTTCAATCAGGAAGCACAAATGTATTAAAATTAATGAACAGAAAATATACAAAAGAACAATATTTAGAATTAGTAGAAAAAATGAAAAAAAGAATACCAAACCTAACACTTTCAACAGATATAATAGTCGGATTTGCAGGAGAAACAGAAGAAGACTTTGAAGATACATTAGATGTTGTAAGAAAAGTATGCTTTGAACAAGTTTATATGTTTATATATTCAAGAAGAGTTGGAACACCAGGAGATAAAATGACAAATCAAATTCCAGAAGACATCAAACACAAGAGATTTGATAGACTAAAAGAATTAGTAGAAAGTCAAATTGCAGAAAATAATCAAAAATATATAGGAACAATTCAAAAAGTACTAGTAGAAGGGCCAAGTAAAAATAATCCAGATTTATTAACTGGAAGAACAGACAGTAACAAAGTAGTGATTTTTGAGGGAAGTCCTGAACTAAAAGATCAAATTATAGACTTAAAAATAGTTTCAGAACATATGTGGTATTTAAAAGGAGAAAGATAAAATGGCACAAACAATAGCAGAAATTGAAGATAGATCAGTAATATCACCAATGATGCAAAAATATATAGAAACAAAAGAAGCAAATAAAGATTGCATATTATTTTACAGATTAGGTGATTTTTACGAAATGTTTTTTGAAGATGCATTAATAGCTGCAAGAGAGCTAGAAATAACACTAACAGGAAAAGATTGTGGATTACCAGAAAGAGCACCAATGGCAGGAATTCCACATCATGCAGCAGAAGTGTATGCAGAAAAATTAATAGAAAAAGGATATAAAGTTGCTATTTGTGAACAATTAGAAGATCCTAAAACAGCAAAAGGAATCGTAAAAAGAGGGGTAATAAGAATCCTTACTCCTGGAACAATAGTAGAAAGCAATTTACTAGAAGAAAAGAAAAACAATTATATAATGAGTATTTGCAAAAGTGGAATTTACTTTGGAATAAGCGTATGTGATATTTCAACAGGAGAATTTTATAGTAGTGAAATCAAGAGTGAAAACAACTTTGCACTATTATTAGATGAAATAGCAAGATTTGCACCATCAGAAATAATAGCAAATTCAATGATGTTTGAATGCCAAGAAGAAATGGATAAAATACGTGAAAGATTTTCTATGTATATGAGTAGATTTAGTGATAAATTCTTTACAGATGATGTTGGAAACTTATCATTAGATTACAATATAATTGAAAATAAAAGAGAAGTAACAAATCTAAAAGAAAAGCCATTAGCAGTAAAATCAATAAATGCATTGTTAGAGTATTTAAATGAAACTCAAATGACAAGTCTAGAACATATAAACACAATAACAATTTATAATTTGTCAAAATATATGGCATTAGATATCAATGCAAGAAGAAACTTAGAGATAACAGAAAAGATGAGAGATAAAAGCAAAAAAGGAACATTGCTTTGGGTGTTAGATAAAACATCAACATCTATGGGAGGACGTTTGTTAAGAAGATGGTTAAATGATCCTCTTTTGGAAGTTAAAGACATTCAAGAAAGATTAGATGCTGTAAAAGAACTAAAAGACAATATGATGCTTAGAGGAGAAATTACAGATACACTAAAAAAAGTATATGATATAGAACGTCTTGCAGGAAAAATGACATATGGTAATGCAAATGCAAGAGATATGATAACACTAAAAAATTCACTAGAAAGATTACCAGAAGTAAAAAGTGTTTTAGAAATGTGTCAATCACATAAATTAAAAGAATTATATGAAAACTTGGATGAATTAAAAGATGTATTTGCATTAATAGAAAAATCAATTGTAGAAGATCCTCCTATGACAATAAAAGATGGTGGAATAATTAAACTAGGATATGACGAAGAAATAGATACATTAAAAAGAGCTTCTACAGAAGGAAAGACTTGGCTTGCAAAACTAGAAGCAGATGAAAAAGAAAAGACTGGAATTAAAACTTTAAAAGTTGGGTATAACAAAGTATTTGGATATTATATTGAAGTTTCAAAATCATTTGTATCACAAGTACCTGAAAGATTTATTAGAAAGCAAACACTAACAACAGGAGAAAGATATATAACAGAAGAATTAAAAACAATTGAAAATCAAATTTTAGGTGCTGAGGAAAAGGTTGTAAACCTTGAATATAATGCATTTGTAGAAATAAGAACAGAAATTGCTAAAAATATAAAAAGATTGCAAAAAACAGCAAATGTAGTATCAACACTAGATGTTTTAGCTTCATTTGCGCAAGTAGCGGAAGATATGAATTATTGTATGCCTGTTGTAAAAGATGATGGAATTATTAACATTAAAGAAGGCAGACATCCAGTAATTGAGAAAATGATAGGAAGCGGAAACTTTGTACCAAATGATACATATCTTGACAAAGAAGGAGATAGATTAGCAATAATTACAGGACCTAATATGGCAGGTAAATCTACATATATGAGGCAAGTAGCACTAATTACATTAATGGCACAAGTTGGAAGCTTTGTACCAGCAACAGAGGCACAAATCGGAGTAGTAGACAAAATCTTTACAAGAGTTGGGGCATCTGACGATTTAAGTATGGGACAAAGTACATTTATGGTAGAAATGATGGAAGTTGCAACTATCCTAAAAGAAGCAACAGAAAACAGTTTAGTTATATTAGATGAAATAGGAAGAGGAACTTCAACATATGATGGCCTTTCTATTGCATGGGCCGTTGCAGAATATATTGCAAATAAAGAAAAATGTGGTGCTAAAACATTATTTGCAACACATTATCATGAATTAATAGAACTTGCAGATAAACAAGAAGGTATAAAAAATTATTCAATTGCAGTAAAAGAAAAGGGCGAAGATATCATCTTTTTAAGAAAGATTGTTGAAGGTGGAACAGATGAAAGTTATGGTATCCACGTTGCTCGTCTTGCAGGTGTTCCAAAGGTTGTTACCAAAAGAGCGGATGAGATTTTAACAAGCTTGGAAAGAAAAAGTATGATTTCTGGTAAGAAACAAGAGAAGGAAAATAAGAAGGTCGTTGAGGGACAATTTGATATGTTTAATTTTAAATTGGCTGAGATTGCTCATGAGATTGATAAGGTTGATTTGAATGAACTTACTCCTATTGATGCTCTTAATACTTTGGTTAGAATTAAAGAGAAAATGAAATAAAAATTATTGACAAATGGAAAAGCTATCACTGGCTAAAGTGATAGCTTTTTGCTTATAAATTATTAAGCTCTTTAAAAATTATCAAAATTTAATGAATAATATTTCGACAAAAAATCACAAAATTTTCTTTAAGTTATATACTTAAATTTCTTTAAGTTATATACTTAAAGAAATCAACAAAATGTCTATAACCCTTTAATCACAATTCATGCGTCGTTTTACTTTTGGTTAATTTTGATTTTTTTAAGTCTTAAACGAGGTTTGTCCTAAAATGTCAAAAAAGTGTTGACTACGGTTACTTTTATTGCTATAATAAATTTGATTTTTATATCTTTAAGTATATAACTTAAAGAAAAAATGGAGGGAGAATAAACATGAGAAGAGCGAACAACAAAGTAGTTGGAGGAATAGTGTTACTAGCGATAATACTTGTAGCTGTGGGGTATGCTGCAATAACAAATGTAACATTAAATATAAATGGAACAGCAAAATCAGAAGCAAGTCAAGCTAATTTTGTAGTAGAATTTACAGGAACACCAACAACAGGAGGAAAGGGAACAACAACAGCGACAATAAATGCAAGCAAAAAGACAGAAGGAACAATAGAAGTTTCAGGCTTAAGTGCAAAAGGAGACATTGCAACTGCAACATATACAATAAAAAATCAAAGCCAAGATTTGTCATCAGACTTAACAGCAGAAGCTACAAGTTCAAATAGTGATTATTTTGAGGTAATAAGTAAATTAGATAAAACAACATTAAAAGCTGGTGAAGAAACGTCCTTAACAATTACAATAAAATTATTAAAAACACCAATAGACGAAACAAAAGAAGATTTAAAATCAAATATAGGTGTAAGCATAACAGCAGAGCCAAAGCAACCAGGAGAAGAAATAAACGGAGGTTCAACAACAGTATCAAGTAATAAAACAACAGCAGGAACATATTTACCAAAAGGATTTAAACAAGTAAACGGAACAAATTTAGATAATGGACTAACAATAGAAGATAGTACAGGAAATCAATATGTATGGGTAGAAGTACCAAAAACAGATGAAGTATATCCAACAGCAGGACTAAATATAACAGAATTTACAGAAAATGAATATACAGCAATAGAAACAGATTTACACACATATACAAATGATTATAGAAATGGAACAAACTATAAAGATGAATATTATTCTGATACAATGACAGGCTTAACAAGCGAAGAATATTATAAACTAAAGAAAAGAATGTTAAAAAGCATATATGTTAATAAAGGATTTTATGTTGGAAAGTATGAAACAGGAATAGAAGATACTTCTAGAACATCAGGTTCAATAGATACAGAACCAACCGAAATACCAGTAATAAAACAAAATGTATATCCATACAATTTTGTAACATGTAGACAAGCACAGACATTAGCAAGCAATATGGAGTCAGGAAATTATACAAGCGGCTTAATCTTTGGAATACAATGGGATTTGGTAATGAAATATTTAGAGGCGAAAGGTAATAAAAAAGAAGATTTGAATTCAAATAGTACTACATGGGGAAATTATAGTAATAATGCATGGAATATAACAAATAAAGATTCAAAATATGCAGTATATGACTGGAATACGGTAGCATTAGGAAAATGGACAAGTGGGGCATACGGAAAAAAAGTCGCAAATAAAGGTATATTATTATCAACAGGAGCAAGTGAAGAGTTTAAAAAGCAAGGAATATATGATTTAGCAGGAAATATGTGGGAGTGGACACTTGAATATACTTTAGATTCTGTTCGCCCTACAAGTAAACGTGGAGGAAGATATATGCTTGGTGGAGATGAATTTCCAGCAAGTATACGTTCTAATGATAATCTTAATTACTATGGTGATTATGTTGGTTTTCGTATTGTGCTTTATTAGTTATACAAGCTTGGTACTATTATAAGACATTATCATAAATGAATTATAAACTAAAGGTTACAGGTTAATGGTTTATTTAAAATCAATATAAAGAAAGACTTGAAATATAAACTTTGAATGAAATGACGAATGTGCATGAAGAAATTTTAGAAATTCTGTGTGATTTTATGGAAAGAGTTCACGAGAGTGGAAGGGGGCCATAAAATAAGCTAGAATTTCTTAAATTTCGTAATAAGCCGAGGAATGTAATGAAAAGCTTATATTTCAAGTCTTTCTTATAAAAAAGTTAATAAAAACCATTAACCTGTAACAATTAAAGAGAAAATGAAATAAAAATTATTGACAAATGGAAAAGCTATCACTGACTAAAGTGATAGCTTTTTGCTTATAAATTATTAAGCTCTTTTAAAATTATCAAAATTTAATGAATAATATTTCGACAAAAAATGACATATATATTATAATAAATTATTCAAAAGCTCTTGCTAAATGTAGGAGTGTGTGTTATATTATTAATGTATTAAATTTAGAATACAAATACAACTTAGGAATGGCAGATACAAATTTAAATTTCTTGATTTTTTTCAGTAGTTTTATTCAAAGAAAATAATCAGTATTAAGAAAATATCATACAGAATGGAGAGTGGTGCCTATGTGCCTTTATTAAACGCTTGATTGTGCTAGAAAAGAAGGAAAAAAGGAAAAACAAATAGAAATTGCAAAAAAGTTAAAAGAACAAAAAATGCAAACAAAACAAATAGCAGAAATAACAGGATTAAGTGAAGAAGAAATAGAAAAAGAAGAAATATAAAGAAAAATTTTATATCAATTATTAAAATCAAAAGACTTTAATTTTAAATCTCAAACTTGACTAACTATCCAGAAAATGTTAAAATAATCAGCAGAATGTAAAAGAAGATAGAAAGAAGGAAAAAAAGTGAAAGTATTAGCAATAGGAGATATTGTAGGAGAGGCAGGAGTAAAAAAATTAAAAGAAGAACTACCTAAGATAAAAAAGCAAGAAGGAATAGACTTTGTAATAACAAATGGAGAAAATGCAGCAGGAGGAATGGGGCTAACAGAAAGATATTTTAAAGACATAATAAATGCAGGAACAAATGTAGTTACAATGGGAAACCACACATGGGGGAAAAAAGATATATTTAAATTTATAGACCATCACAGACTACTAAGACCTGCCAATTACCCAAAAGGAGTAGTAGGAAAAGGCTGCGAAATATATGAATGTAAAGGCAAAAAAATTGCAGTAATGAACTTTTTAGGAAGAGTAGACTTAAACATTCTTACAGAAAATCCATTTGTAATGGCAAAAGAAATGGTAGAAGAAATTCAAGACCAAGTAGATATGATATTTATAGATTTTCATGCAGAAGCAACAGCAGAAAAAATAGCAATGGGAAGATTTTTAGACGGTAAAATTACAGCATTATGGGGAACACACACACATGTACAAAC